>DASYOJ010000297.1:0-4216 GCA_036007925.1 Candidatus Nanopelagicales bacterium | reverse complement strand
CCCGATGGTGGGCGATACTGGAATCGAACCAGTGACCTCTTCCGTGTCAAGGAAGCGCGCTAGCCCCTGCGCCAATCGCCCGTGGGTCGTGCTGATGAAGTTGTCTCGAGGTGGAGACGGGATTCGAACCCGTGTACACGGATTTGCAGTCCGTTGCCTCGCCTCTCGGCCACTCCACCAAGCGGTCAGCCGAGAAAAACCTTGGCCCACCCCTCGAGCGGACGACGGGATTCGAACCCGCGACCCTCACCTTGGCAAGGTGATGCGCTACCAGCTGCGCTACGTCCGCATTCCCTCTCGGGAGGGCCCAACCTTAGCCGACACGCGCGCTGTGAGCGCGGGAGGCCTAGGCGGATCTGCTCGATCCCGGGCAGGATGGGGTGATGCGCGAGTCGGCCATAGCCCAGGTGGGTGGCTTGTGGGCGTGGGAGCCCGTCACCGTCACCTCAGATCTTGCCGCCCTGGAAGCCGGCGGGCGCTGGGCCGTGGTGGTGCCCTACGACGGTGATCCGGTTCTGGTGCGCTTCGCGCAGTGGTCGGTGAACCCTCCACCTGTTCCCATCGGTCCGTGGCATGGGGTTGCGCTCGATGCGTGGAGCACCTCGTTGGACGAGGACGCCTATATCGCGGGAGTGCGCAGCATTCACGAGCACATCGCTCGCGGGGAGGTTTATCAGGCGAACCTGTGCCGCGTGCTGTCCACGTCCGTGGCCGGCGACCAGGACATCGTCGCGCTGCATCAAGCCCTGAGTGTGGGTAACCCAGCGCCGTATCAATCGGTCGTGTCGGTTCCCGAGGTTGACCTGCACGTGGCCTGTGCATCCCCGGAGTTGTTCTTGCGCCGCGAAGGCGATGTCCTTCGCAGCGGCCCCATCAAGGGCACCGCACCTAGCCCGGCTTTGTTGCTCGAGAAGGATCTGGCCGAGAACGTCATGATCGTCGACCTCGTGCGCAATGACCTATCCCGAGTGGCACGCACCGGCACCGTCCGGGTCCCGGATCTGCTCCGTGTCGAAGAGCACCCCGGGTTGGTGCACCTGGTCTCCGATGTCGAGTGCCGAATCCAGGCCGGCACCTCGTGGTCTCACATCCTGGAGGCCACGTTTCCGCCGGGGTCGGTGACCGGGGCGCCGAAGTCCTCCGCACTCACCATCATCGATGCCTGCGAGAACGCCTCCCGTGACGTGTACTGCGGCGCCGTGGGGTGGATCGATGCCGATCGAGGCGCCGGCGAACTCGCTGTTGCGATCCGAACCTTCTGGATGCGCGGCACCACGCTCTCCTTCGGAACCGGGGCCGGCATCACCTGGGGGTCTGACCCCTATGGCGAATGGCAGGAAACCGAACTGAAAGCGCGGCGGTTGTGCCAGGTGGCCTCGCGTTCGGTGCCGGCCCAACAGCGTGCGGAACTGTCGAAGCAGCAGGTAGGGAACGCGTGAGCGTTTGGTTAAGCATCGACGGGCAGGCAGCGTTACTGGATCGCGATGAGGCGGCTGTGTCGGTCTTCGACCACGGGCTGACGGTGGGAGACGGGGTCTTCGAGACCCTTAAAGTGATCGAAGGCGCACCGTTAGCTCTGAGCCGACACCTGCGTCGACTCACGAATTCCTGTCGCGTCCTGGGATTGCCCGTCCCGGATACCGCGCACGTGCATCAGGCAGTCCAGGACGTGATCGCCAGCGAAGCCGAAGCGTCCCGATTGGGCCGGTTGCGGATCACGGTCACTGCCGGAAATGGACCGCTGGCGAGCGATCGAGCAGAAGGATCGGGAACGATCATCGTGGCGCTGAACGCGATGCAACCATGGCCGGCAACTACCAGTGCCGTCGTTGTTCCGTGGGTGCGCAATGAACGTTCACCGGTGACCGGCGCCAAGTGCACGTCCTACGCCGAGAACGTGGCGGCGCTCGCGTGGGCGCACGAGCAGGGATTCTCCGAGGGCTTGTTCGCCAATTCGGTGGGCCAGTTGTGCGAAGGCACCGGCACGAATGTGTTCATCGTCCAAGGCGAATCAGTTCTCACCCCATCCCTGGCGAGCGGCTGCCTCGCTGGCATCACTCGCGAACTGTTGGTGGAGTGGGGTTTGGCCATCGAGAAGGACCTCATGATCGAGGATCTCCAGGGCGCCGATGAGGTTTTTCTTACCTCTAGCACTAGGGATGTCCATCCGGTGGTGCGCCTGGGGGAGCGAAACTGGGATGGAGCCGGTGCGGTAAGTCGACATGTGGCAGCGCAGTACGTGCGCCGCATTTCTCAGGACATCGACCCGTAGCCACGCGGCTAGTGACAACGAAGGCCCCCGCCGAAGCGGGGGCCTTCATCTAGTTCGTGCGTGTCGGGCTGGTTAGCGCCCGCGGTACTTGCGCACAGTGCGGAACTTCTGCCACTCGCCGGCAACACCGGGAGCCTTTCCGACGACTGTGCACTCGCCCTTGCTCTTGATGCGGACAGTCACCGATCCGTTATCGGGGTAGAGCAACTTGCAGTGCTTGCGCCCGCCGCCCCTTTTCAAGATCTTCCAACCGATGTTCTGCCCGGCGTTGGTGTCTGTTTGTCCCGGGCTCTCCAGCACCAGCACGCGTCCAACCTTGAAGCGCCCGGACGGGGGAGCGGAAATGTCTGCGGTTTGCACACCGGGAATCAGGTTGACCGTGTAGCCGTAGGTGACCGGGGCGTACCCGTTCCCACCGGGCGAACTCGCCTGCAGGTTGCACACGCCCGAGCCGGTCGGCACGTTGATAGTCAGCCCGGCCACCTGGCACGGTCCGGTCTCACTCAACGTCACCGCCGCACCCGACAAGGTGCTGGCCTGGAAGCTGAAGTTCGAGCCGTTGCCCAAGGTGTAGGCGCCATTGGGTGCCCATGGGCCCCACCCCGGTTGGACCAAGGTGATCTGATCGGTTTGCGCCGGTGCACCGGAGATGGTCACCACATCGGTCGTGGAGCCTGAGCCGCCGGCGTTCGTGGTGTAACTAGCTCCCAGGGTCACCTGACCGGCCACATTCGGAGTCCACTGGAAGGTGGATACGCCATTAACGATCGGGATGGCGGCGCTGATCGGTGATCCGTTCAGCGTGAAGCCCACCGTGCCCTGGGTGGTCGCGGGCGCGAGGGTTGCGGTGAGGGTCACCGGCACGCCCTGGGTCATCGTCGGCGGTGCCTTCAGCGAGATGGTGCCGCCGCTATCGGTCGCCTGAATGATGTCTTGCGCGGATGTCGAACCCCCGGCCATCGCGCTCGCCGGTTGGTAGGTCGCCTGCACGATGTACTGACCGGTGGTGGTGGGCGTCCACCAGTAGTAGGCGTAGGACTGACCAGAACCCGGCCCGGGTGTCAGGCCCAGCGTCTGCAAGGTGGCGCCGTTCGCGTCCTTGACCACGACGGTGCCGGTCGGCTGATAGCTGCTCGGGCTGTTGGACTGGACGGTGACAGTGATCTTGGTGGCGGTCCCCACCTTTGCGGTGTTGGGTGCGCTGATCGTGGTGGTGGTCGCGACCGGGGAGATCGTGACTGCCCCGGGGTTGCCGAGTCCGTCGCAGTTGCTCAGCGAGAAGGTAGCGGCACCGGTGGTCAGTGGCGTCCACTGGAAAACTGCCTGGTAGCTGCTCCCGGTTTGGGTGAGGGGTCCATCAACCGACGATTGGGTGACGCCGTTGATGGTCGGCACCATGGTGCAGGACTCTTGCCCGAGAATTCCGGGAGTCGGCTGGATATTCGTGACTGTCACGGTTTGCGTTACCCCGACCGAACCGTTGACGAAGCCAGAAACGGCAGCGTGGGCGGCGGGGGCTGCCACCGTCAAGGACGCCGCAGCGATAGCGATGCCGCTCGCCGCGGCGATGGTGGCGCGTGGGCCGCGCCAACTCTTTACCAATCTCATGTATCTCTCCTCAGGAAGGCCCCGAAGGTGGGCGATGCCACGGTAGTCGGACCGGGTGTCTGATCTAGTGGCTACACGCCCGAATAGGCAGGGAAATCCGAACGTTGGTCAACGAGGGGGCGGGTAGGGGTCTGCGATAGCATCGCGGGGCTTCGGGCGATTGGCTCAGTGGTAGAGCGCTCGCTTCACACGCGAGAGGTCACTGGTTCGAACCCAGTATCGCCCACCCAGAAAGCGACCGTCCGCACACAGGCCTGAGGAGTATGGGGTGTCCCAGACAGCCTTGGATGTGCTCGGTTCGGACCGAAGCGTGGTCGCCGCCCGCATCAACGGCGA
>DASYOJ010000296.1:0-2958 GCA_036007925.1 Candidatus Nanopelagicales bacterium | reverse complement strand
GCATGGACATGCGAATCCACGAAACCTGGAGTCACGAAAGCGCCACCTAACGAGATGACGCGGTCGGCGATATCGGCATGAACGTGCGCACCGGAATCATCACCCACCCACGCGATATTGCCGTCATCAATGAGCAGGGCGGTTGCAAACGGATGGGACCGGCAATGAACGGCTCCATCGACGAGCAGCGTGCGGGTACCGCTCACGTAGGGATCCTGATCAATTCCCGCGGCCGGTCGTTCAGTGATCGCACGCCATCTTCCGTGCACACCACGATGTCTTCGATGCGTGCACCGAAAGCCCCCGAGACATAGAACCCCGGTTCCACGCTGAAGGCCATGCCCGGCTGCAGTGCCAACTCATTGCCCTGTACCAAGTAGGGCTCTTCGTGGCTTTCCAAGCCGATGCCGTGGCCGATGCGGTGGATGAAGTACTCGGCCAACGGTGCACCGTCCAAGGAGAACGACGCCATCACCTCGCGTGCACGTCCATCGATGGATTCGCAACTACGCCCCGGTGCAACGAACGCCGAAGCCTGCTGCTGCGCGGACAACAAGACGTCGTAGGCAGCCTGGTAGTCAGCTGACGGCTCACCGAGAACGTAGGTTCGCGTGCAATCGCTGCAATATCCCGACGGCATGGTTCCGCCGATATCCACCACAACCGGATCACCGACTTGCATCACCCGATCGGACACCGAGTGATGCGGACTGGCCCCGTTGGGCCCGCTAGCCACGATCACGAAATCCACCTGCACGTGTCCGGCCTTGAGGATCGCATCGGCGATCAGCGCGCCTGCCTGTGCCTCGGTCATTCCCGCACGAAGAATCGACGGCACCTGTGCATGCACCGCATCAATCGCCGAAGCCGCTTCCTGAAGGAACTCAATCTCCGTAGGTGTCTTCACCAGGCGGCGCGTCCGCAACAACCCACCGGCGCCCACCTGCTCTCGCTCGGGCAGCAACGCCCGCAGCCGCAGCACCCGCTCGGCCCACATGTGGTCATCTACCGCCACCGAACCAGCCGGCAGACCGCCGATCCGCGACGCCACAATCGCGAACGGATCCTCGGTCTCCCCCCAGGTGATCACCTCACCACCGCTAGCACCAAAAGAACTGGATTGCGCCTCATGCCCCTCCAGCTCCGGCGCCACCATGAACGCCGATCCAGCCGCCGGAATCACCAGCGCGGTCAACCGCTCTAGAGGCTTGGCGTCGTAGCCGGCCACATACCGCAGATCGGCACCCGGAGTGATGACCATGGCGGCCACGCCCTCCTCGGGCATGGCCTCTTGCAAGCCTTGAATGATGTCCACAGACCAAAGGTATGCCGTGCCACACTGCCGCCGTGGCACACGCTCCCGAAGGTACGCCTCACGCGAAGGCGGACGTGATGATCCTCGATACGGCTTCGCTGTACTACCGATCCTTCTTCGCGCTGCCCTCGTCCATGACCGCTCCCGACGGCTCCCCGCATAACGCCATCCGTGGGCTGCTGCAGACCATCGAGCGCCTTCGCGAGCGCTTCGAACCAAAGGCCCTGATCGCCGCGTGGGACAACGATTGGCGCCCGGATTGGCGCGTGGAACTGCTCGACAGTTACAAGACCCACCGCCTCGCGGACCCAACAACCGACGAAGAAGACGAACCCGACGAACTCGGCCCACAAATAGGCGCCATCCACCAGATCCTCTCCACCTGGGGTATTCCAGTGGTGGGCGTGGACGGCTTCGAGGCCGACGACGTTGCCGGCACTCTCAGTCACCTGGCAGCTACGAGCAACCTCTCCACGGTCATCGTGACCGGTGACCGAGACTTCGTGCAGCTCGTGGACAACTCAACGCACGTCCTGATGACCGTCAAGGGCGGCATGGATGCCTGGCCGCTGCTCAACCCCGAGGCAGTCATCGAACGCTACGGCATCTCCCCAAGCCAGTACCTGGACGTTGCCGCCCTGCGTGGCGACCCATCCGATGGGCTGCCCGGCGTTCCTGGCATCGGTGAGAAGACAGCCGTCAAGCTCATGCAGCAATTCGCCGATCTCATCGGTGTCCAACAAGCCTGCAGCGAAGTACCGCTCATCAAGCCCCTCACCCCGCGCCTCGCTGGTCTAATCACCGACCACGCCGACTACCTGGCAACAGCCAAGGCGGTCAGCACCATCCGCACAGACGTACCGATCCCCGGGGCCACGAAACTCCTGCGCCAACCCATCCCCACTTCACCGCAACAACACACAGCGTGGGAAACAGCCGTGGATCAATGGGGCGTTCGCAGATTCGCCGAGTCGGCGATGAAAGTGCGGAACTAGGTCCCTGAAGCTGCCAGGACCTGCGCCGGAGTAACCGCGCGCAGTCCGGGAACATCGAGTGTCGAGAAGTCGGCATCACGAGTGAGCAGGCGATCGGCATGACGTGCGGCATGGGCAGCGATTAAGTAGTCAGCGGTTATGCGTCGATGCACTCGACTCCGCGAACGCGCTTGCCCGGCTATACCTGCTGCCTGAAGATCGATGCCCACGTAGGTGACCCGAAGCGCATCGAGGGCATCCAAGGCGCTCTCGATCGATCCGCACCCCGTGGTGAACTCGGCGACAACTTCCGGTGACACCACCAGTGAACCCTGTCGTCCGACCATCTCGACGGCAGCACGCGAAGTTTCCCCGAACCGCGGGTCGCCTCCGATGATGTCAATCAGGATGTTCGAATCGAGGGCAGTGATCATGGTGCGTCACCTCCCTTGGGACGGATCTCGGCCATGATCTCGTCGGTGGTTTTTCCGCCAAAGTCGATCACCCCGTATACGCGGTCCCAGTCGATCCCGGACGTTGCCTTTCGCATCACCACGTGGTCTCCGACGGTGTCGAATTCAACTTCGTCTCCCGGCTCGAGTGCCAGGAGTTCACGAACGTCCTTGGGAATGGTGATCTGGCCCTTGCTCGACAACTTTCCTCCCATGC
>DASYOJ010000295.1:0-2786 GCA_036007925.1 Candidatus Nanopelagicales bacterium | reverse complement strand
GGCTTCACGCCGGAAAGCGCCGCCTGCGGAGATGATGACCAAGTTGGCTGCATGTCCAAGCAGGATGAATCCCAAGATCAGTCGAACGGCACCGCCACGCACCACGAGCCACGTTCCTACAGCTGCGAGGAAACCGACTGCGATCGCAAGTGTCACGAGGCCACCCCCGCCGGCTGCGGCGAACTTGCTGCGGCATCGTCATCGTCATCAAGGTCTAAACCATCTAGTCGTTCGAGCGCTGCGCGCACCAATCCGACGACAATCAGCAAGACGCCGAGGTCAAAGATCAACGAGGAGGTAAGCGAACCCACGATCGGTACATCGACCTTGATGGGCTCTAGCGCCGCGCCGCCGGTGAATGGTCCGATGAATGCCGATGCAAGCGCGATAGCCAAACCAGCAGCCAGCAAGATGCCAGCGCTGGGGATCCGCAGATGGATACCGGAGATGCTCGCAACGGCAACCGCTGCTCCCGCCACCAGACCGGCGATGAATCCGCCACCTGGTTCGTCGTGGCCGCGCCAAAAGAGCACGATTGCAGCAAGCAACAACAGGGGGATAACCACGTGTGCGCCGACCCGCAACACCGTACGTTCACCGACACCGAGAACTTCGGTAGCGGCATCCTTGCGCGCGCGGACACTCACCGCAGTGGCCGCGAGTAGACCGAGAGCTGCGGCAAACAACACCGTGACTTCACCAAGGGTGTCCAGGCCACGGAAATCGACCAAGATCGTATTAACGACGTTGGTGCCACCGGTGAGCTCCTCTGCCTCGGCGAGGAAATACTCCGATAGATTCGACGCTTCGCGGCGTCCAGTGAAGGCCCACACCGCGAGTCCGCTGACCACCCCGACCACAACCGCGCTGATCACGGCTGTTGTGCTTCGGCCGATATCGCGATGCACCGGCAGTCGCGATAACACCGGTGCCGCGACGACGACCGTGAGGAACTCCACCAGGAGCAAAGTGAGGGCGACATCTGGAGCACCGAGGAGCAGCAACCACACCGCGATGATCAGGCCCACGAAACCAGCGAGCACCAGGGCCGCAATGGCGCTTCGGGTGCGGGCCAAGAACACAACAGCCGGCACAAGAAGCACCAAAATCGCGATGTCCACCGGCTGAGCTGACCCTGGAATAAGCGCCGGGAGCCCCCCTCCGGCACCGGGGATAACCGCGAAGCCGATGATGGCGAGTCCGAGTAGCAACACCGCAACACCAAATAGATGAACACCGACCGAGGTGGTGTGGGCTGAACGACCGACCTTCGCGCCGAAACGCAACGTGCCGTACCAAATGCGATCGAAAACAAGAGGCGCCACAGGTTCGGGTGGTTCCTCGCCGAGCCAACGCATCACCCAGCGGCGGCGGAAATGCAGAATTGAGCCAAGCGTGATCGCGATGATGGACAAGATGAGTGCGGCACTGAAACCGTGCCACAGACTCAAATCCGATTGGATCATCGCAAAACCTACGTCCACCGTTGTGCGGTCGATGATGCCGTTCAACAAGCCTGGGGCCACGCCAAGGACGAGGCCAGCAACAGCTGGCACGAATGCTGGTGCGAGGAACAACCATGACGGCTCATAGAGCGTGCGCTGCGTGAGTGGCCCGAAGAATACGCCGCCGAAGATGCGCGCGCTGTAGGCGAAGGTCAGCGCCGCACCCAGCACGGCGATCACCGCAGCAGCAATGCCGGTCCATTCCTGTCCTTGCGTCCACGATGCCTGCGAGGTGTCCAAGAATGAATAGAACGCCTCTTCCTTGGCGACGAACCCGACGAGCGGTGGCAGGCCTGCCATCGACATCGCGGCCAGGCCGGTTAAGGCGGCCGTGACCGGCATGGCACGCCACAAGCCGGAGAGTTCATCGAGGTCACGGCTACCGGCCTCTCGGTCCACGATGCCCACCAGCATGAACAAAGTGGCTTTGAAGAGTGCATGTGCAACGACCAGCAGCGCTGCTGCCGCCAGCGCGGCCGAGGTTCCCACACCCACCAGCGCCACCATGGTTCCTAGTTGGCTGACAGTGGAGTAGGCCAGCAGGGCTTTCAAATCCCGTTGTCGAAGCGCCTGGAATGCACCGAAGACGGCGGTGGCTAAGCCGAAGGCCATCAGCGTCAGGTTCCATGCTGGCATATCCAAGAACAACGGCGAGAACAGCAAGAGCAGGTAGATGCCAGCCTTGACCAGCGTGGCGGCGTGCAGGTAGGCGCTTACGGGTGTCACAGCCACCATGGCCCCCGGAAGCCAGAAGTGAAACGGCAACTGGGCAGATTTGGTGAACGCGGCCAGCACGATCAATGGCCCGATGAGCGCCAGATCGCCGGTCGACAAGCGCTCGGGCGCTACGGCGAAGACGGTGGCGATATCGGTGGTCTGGGTCTTGATAGCCAACAAGACCACCGCGCCGAACAACGACAGTCCGCCGATTCCCGTGACCACCAGTGCTCGGGTCGCCGCCCACGCTCCGGCAGTGCCGTTTCCGGCCACTAGCAAGAAACTGCACAGTGTGGTGACTTCCCAGAACACCAGCAGCAAGATCAGATCGCCCGATAGCACGATGCCGAGCATCGCCGCGGCGAACAGGTTCAACACGGTGTAGAGCCGACCGACCTCGTAACTCGGATCCAGATACTGCGGGGCGTAACTGAGGACAAGGGCACCTACCCCGAGCACGAGCATGGCGAAGAGCAGACCGAGCCCATTGAGCCGCAAAGTGAACTGGACATCGAAGGCCGCTACCCACTGCCAGGACTGCACAACGGTTTCCCCCGACATTAC
>DASYOJ010000294.1:0-2439 GCA_036007925.1 Candidatus Nanopelagicales bacterium | reverse complement strand
CGTCTCCCTTGCCTACTTATCCCGAGTGCGCTTACAAGACCGTGAAGAGCAAGTTGCAAGCGGCCATGCGAACAAGCGGGAGGAACTGCGCGCGGCTTTGAAGGACAAGGCCTACCAAGCAGCCCTCGGTAGCAACTTGATCACCGGGTTCGTCATTTTCGGCCTGCGCTCGTCCATCGTTCCGCTTTTCGTGGTGGAAGGCTTGCAGCGCGGCGCGTCTCTCTCGGGGATCGGTTTTCTCGTCGCAGCAGGTGCACAGGCGATTTTCCTACTGCCAGCGGGACGAATGGCAGATACGCGTGGGCGCCGCCCTGCACTGCTGTTCGGCACCATTGCCTCGGCAATCGGCATGGCCCTGCTGGCCGTCTCGGATCTCACCTCGAACATCCTGGGCACCGCAGGTCTGGCAGGTGTGGTGTTATTCCTTCTTGCCATGGCCGTCCAAGGCTTCGGCGGTGCATTCATGGGCTCTGCCCCAGCTGCGCTGGTAGGTGACATTATGGGAGGACGCAAGGGTGGCGTGGTCATCGCCACCTTCCAGATGATGTCGGATGTGGGAGCAATCGTGGGACCGCTGATCGCTGGCCTGCTGGTCGATGCCTTCGACTTCGATTGGGCGTTCGCGGCCGGTGCCGTGTTGGCCCTCATCCCCATCGTCTTGGTGGTGCGCATGCGCGAAACTCTGGTTCGCACCGGAGCGGGCGCATGAGCGAGCGGGGATCCTCACGCCACCTCGTCATCGGACTCACCTCAGCACTGACCGCATTGGCAGTTGTCGGTGGTGTTCTCGGGCTGGGGCAGTTGTCATCCGGCTCAAGCCCGGCAGTCGCCGCGGCGAGCGCCACGGGCTCCGAAACCACCTCGCTTCTTGCTGCTCCCGTAGCCGACATCTTGCCCGAGAACATTCCGGCCGAGATCGAAACCGCCAGTGAGCCACCAACATTCCGCAACGTGGTCATGGTCTTGGCTGACGATCTCGATTGGAAACTCTTCGACCAGATTCCCCGACTCCGTGAACTGAAGGAAAAGGGGATGACCTTCACCAATCACACAGTGGTTGATTCCCTGTGCTGTCCGTCACGAGTGACGATTCTGCGCGGCCAGTACATCCACAACCACGAGATCATCTCCAACATTGAAGCCACCGGCGGCGGTTGGCCGACTTTCCAACGCCTCGGCGAGCACAAGGACAACCTCCCGGTTTGGCTCGATGACGCTGGTGTCCGGACTGCGCTTTACGGCAAGTACATGAATCAGTACCCCACTCGACCTAACGGGATCCGGTATGTCCCGCCGGGTTGGGATGAATGGGCTGTCCCTATTTCTCGTGGCGACTCTTACACCGGATATAGCTACACCCTCAACGACAACGGTGATCTCATCCGCTACGGCACGAAACCCGAGGATTTTCTCAACGACGTTTTGAACCTCAAGGCGCAAGAGTTCATCGCTGATAGCGATGAACCTTTCTTCCTCTACTTATCGAACTACACACCACACAAACCATTCGCAACGGCCCCGCGACATCTGGGCACGCACGCTGGCACCGTTGCACCACGCACCCCCGCCTACAACAGTTTCGGCGAGAACGAGCCCACTTGGCTTGCCGAATACCCTCAGCTGTCCGACTGGAAACTGTCCGAGTTGGACAAGGTGTGGCGAAAGCGAGCCCGCTCGGCTGAGACCGTTGCCGATTCCGTGGATGCCGTACTCGCCGAGCTCGAAAGGACCGGTAAAGCTGAGGAAACGCTGGTGGTTGTCACAACCGATAACGGCTACCACGTTGGCGAATACCGGATGCCCAAAGGCAAGCGCACGCCGTATGCAGTAGACACAGTGGTTCCCATGATCGCGATTGGACCTGGCATACCCGCGGGAGTGGAAGTCGATGAGATGACCTCCACCATTGATCTTGCACCCACGTTCACCGAAGTTTTGGGGGGACAATCCCCCGACTGGGTGGATGGCCGATCGTTGGTTCCCTTCCTGGCCGCAGGGCAGGCACCTGAGGATTGGCGCAACGCGGCGCTGTCGGAATCGATCGGCGAAACCCGCAAGTCGGATCCGGACTATTTGCCGTTCATCCCTTCACCTTTCTCTGCGCTTCGGACTCCGCGCTGGATGTACGTGGAGTACAAGGACGGCAGCACCGCCTTATACGACCAACTCACCGATCCCTACGAGTTGCGCAACATCGTTGACTCGGTGGATCCTGCCTTCGTTGCATCATTAAGCGCGCAGTTGGCACAACTCGATGCCTGCGCAGGGCCTTCGTGTCGAGAGGCAGACGCCGTAACAATCACCGACCCGCTGCCACAACCGGCTTCCTAGCTGCACCTAGCGAAGGGCCTTATCGAGATCGGCGATGAGGTCTTCAGCGTCCTCGATACCAACGCTCAAACGCACCAGATCTGCGGGCACCTCAAGCGGGCTCCCGGC
>DASYOJ010000293.1:0-2550 GCA_036007925.1 Candidatus Nanopelagicales bacterium | reverse complement strand
GGCGGCCCGGGGTCGGCTTCGCGGTGCGGCGTCGGATCGGGCAACACCCGGCGCAAGGCGAGACCAACGAACCACCCGAGCACACCGCCGCTGGTGTTCGTGATGACGTCGTCGATATCTGCAAGGCGATACGGACACTCGGCGATTCCCCACAAACCCGTGCCCTGGGTTAACTCGATCACCACGGACACCGTGAGAGACACCGCGAATGCGAAGGGCAGCGAACGCCGCGAGCGATAGGCCAAGAAGAAGCCGAGCGGTGCGAAGAAGACGACGTTCATCGCCACCTGCAAGAACTCAGCCGAGAACGCGGTGGCGAGCACCCCATTCGAGCTGGCATACGCGGAGACGTCGTCGAGTGATGCCAGCGGCACGAGTTGCCAAGCGGAGCGTCCGGCCCGCGAGGCGCAATAGCCGGCATCGAAGTTCGGGATCGGGAACATGGTGAACGCGATCAGCGCCGAGCCGTAGAGGACCACGGACGCCGAAACCAGGGCCGGCCATCCAGCGAAACGCCCGTATCGTACATATTGGCGGGAGACGAACCAAGAGACGAACACGAACGTCAGAGCCAGGAAGAGGCCGAAGGCGATCGCCGCCTCGGTGAGCCAGATCCGCACGAGGAGTACCGAACCACACCCGTTCCGGCGGCGGTTGTGGCCGCGATCGGAACGATTTCGCGGCCACGCCTGACGCCGGAACGGGGAGAAGAGGACACGGGAAGGGGTGGAGGACTTGCACGACGTATACCCCCCGGGGTACCCTTGTCCGGACAAGAACACCCCGGATCTGCCGGCCCAGCCTCCAGCAGACCCACAACGTGAAGGAGTGCCCTATGTGCAGTCCAGCTCCATGCCGCCAGTGCGGAAAGGTCACGTGGAGTGGCTGCGGCGCGCACGTGGACGAGGTCATGGCCAACGTCCCCGAGCCTCAGCGCTGCACCTGCCGCTAGTTAGGTCGCGCCTTCGCGCGCACCATGTCGCCGGCGCCGTCGCCGGTGGCCTTGCGAGCATCCTCCTCCTGCTTTCGCTCGCAGGGACATCGGTTGCGGCGTCGTCGTCTGTCTCGAGTGATTCATCAACAACGACGACGACACCATCGCCAAGCGCGCCCGACCATCTGACGTCGCTGCGCGCATCGGAATTGCGAGCCCCGCGTCTCATGGCCGCTGGCGATGCCACCGGCACTCCGTTCGCTACCGCGCTGATTTCCCTGCGCGGTCGTTCCTTCGGAATCTGCACCGCAGGAATGTGGAAGCCGACGGTGTTGATGACCGCGGCGCATTGCGTCATCGACGATCGCACCGGCGATTACATCGATCCCGCAAGTTTTGCGGTGGTGACACCCGGTAGTCCGTTCCGCGTGACGTCCGGCGGTGTGGAGGGCGCAACGCCCGCACGTGTGGTGCAAAGTTTCGTCGTCGATGATTTCCAACTACAAGGCACCGACGTCCCCGCTGACGACATCGCCTTCGTTGTCCTGGACCAACCCATCGCGGAGGCGACGTTCGGCCGGCTCGCCACCACCCTCGAGCTCGCGCGCTGGTTCCAAGGAGATGTTCCGGTGTCGGCTATCGGCTACGGCTTCCCGGCACCGAATCAACGCAGCACCGACATCCCGCGTGAGGCAGCGCTGCCGATCATTCGCGTCCTTGATGACTTCCGTGATTCCAGCGGTCTGGCGATCCTTTCGGCCAAGAACTCCGGCATCGATGCGTGCTCCGGTGATAGCGGCGGGCCGCGCTTCGTCACCGAGTTCGGAACGCCACTGCTGCTGGGGAACATCGCCGGTGGTTCGTGCAACGGACTTCCCGGAGCCGGCGTTATCGGCTTCACCGGAATGAGCTACCGGCCGCTAGCCAACCGCGCGCTGGAGACCGCCGGGCTGCCGACGATCCCGAGTCGGCCGGTGGAGATGAAGGCCACGCGCGTTCAAGACTCCACCACGGTCTGGTGGGCGCCGCCGCAGGATTCCGCGCAAACGGTCGTAGGGTATGACGTCCTCGATGCGACCGGTGCGTTGTTATGCACCACGGCCGAGACCGTATGCACGTTCCCCACGGGCAACACCGGTGCCGAAGACATGTCGGTGCGTGCACGTAACACGCAGGGCGAAGGCGATGCGAACATCGTCCCGGATGCGGACATGCTGCGCGCCGATGCGCCGCGCGCGAAGGTCCTCAAGGCGAACACGAAGAAGAAGCCGGTTCGCATCCGCGTCTCACCGGTGGACTACCCGGCGGTGAGTGAGTACCGCGTGACTACACCGCAGGGCAAGACCTTGTGCACGATTGATCCCGGTACTTCTCCGTTGCAGTGCCGGGTGCGGCTCGAGCCGGGTAAGTACCGCTTCCGGGTTGTTGCGGTGACCCCGCAAGGTGAATCCGTGCCGTCGAAACTGTCGAAAGCGGTCCGCGTCGCGAAGTGATCCCCGGACCTTTTCGGTCAACGACCAGTTTTGCTCGGTCACATCGCGCTTGATTTAATGCAAGCATGACTTCACGCTCGCTTCGTTCTTTGCTCATAGCCGCAGCCAGCGCCGCGTTGGTCG
>DASYOJ010000292.1:0-5286 GCA_036007925.1 Candidatus Nanopelagicales bacterium | reverse complement strand
TTCCCTACAAAATCAAGAACACCGTTGAGGAATTCGACGAGCCCACGCGCATCGCCTGGCGGCACGCCGGCCGGCACCGCTGGCGGTATGAGTTGCGGGCCATCGATGAGAACACCACCGAAGTGACCGAGACCTTCGACGGATCCACTGCGCTGTTCCCACCGGCCCTGAACGTGATGAAAGCCTATGAGAACAACCAGAAGGCGATTGTGAAAACCTTGGTTCGGCTCAAAGCGCTCGCCGAGAGCGAGCCCGCCGAGTAATTCCCGAACCCCCTTGACCGGGAATGAAACTTAGCCTAACCTCATTTAGGTAAGCCTAAGTTGAATCCAGGAAGGGGTGCGGCCAGTGATCGTGTGCCAGTGCCGTCGGGTGAGCGACCGCAAGGTGGCCGCCAGTGTGCGCAAGGGCTGCTCCTCGCTTCGGGATGTCTGTGCGGCAACCGGAGCCGGGCGCGAATGCGGCTGCTGCGTCCGGCGCCTGAAGGAACTCATCGAGGAGCACTTGGCCCCCACGTCAGAAAGGCGAAGCGTGCATGCAACCGCGTGACCCCCGCATCATCGAACTGCTCAACGAAGCACTGACCCTCGAACTCACCGTCACCAACACCTACTTCTTGCACGCTCGAATGCTCGATGGCTGGGGCTTTCCGAAACTCGGCAAGGTGTTTTACGACCTCTCCCTTGACGAGATGCGTGATGCCGACGAGCTGATCCAGCGAATCTTGATGTTCGATGGGCACCCAAATGTGCAAAAGCTCTTGCCCATCACGACGGGGGAGAGTCCTGAGGAAATCTTGCGCCTAGCGTTCGAATCGGAGATCGGCGCCATCGCGCAGTTCAACGCCGCCGCACAGGAGTGTCGAAGCCTGGGTGACAACGGAACCGCTGCGATCTTCGACGCTTCGGTGCAAGAAGAGGAAGAACACGCCGACTGGTTCGAGGCTCAACTGCAGGCGATCGCCTCGATCGGTGCTGAGGCTTATCTTGCCCAGCAGGTGGATCCAGCCTCGGCGCCGAAGTAGTCGATAAGAGGAGAGTCAGTGTCGACTACTGGGAATTTGACGTTCTTGGTGGCTGAGCGAACTAGGGCAGCCCATGAGCAAGCCGAAAGCAAACCGTTTATCACCGGGCTGTTAGCCGGATCGGGGAGCGTGCGCTGTTATGTGTCGCTGATCGGAGCACTTCTTCCGGTGTACCAAGCCCTTGAGTCGCAGATGCGCTGTAACAACGACGACGCTTCGATCGCGCTATTCGACCACCGACGCCTTGATCGCAGCGCGCGCATCTGCGCAGATCTACGCGGCTTCGGTCAAGACCCAGAAGGAACTGTCGTGAATCCGGCAACGCGCCGATACGTCGAGTCGGTTGAGAGCGCCGCTGCGAGCCCGCAACGTCTGCTCGCCCACCACTACACGCGTTACCTCGGCGATCTTGCGGGTGGTCAGGCGATCGCCCGCAGTGTGATGACGCATTACGACGTCAACCCCGATCTGTTGAGCTTCTACGACTTCTCCGACCTTGGGGATGTGGTCCACTACCGACGCCGCTACAAGAGTCTGCTCGACCTCGTGCCATGGTCGGCGGGGGAGAAGCAGGAATTCGTTGACGAAGTCGTGCGTGCTTTCGAGTTGAACTCTTCTTTGTTCGAGGAGTTGGAAGGAAAAGGGGAGCCGGCAGATGTCCGCACGAATCTGCGTGGTCTCTTTCGGGCGGAACGAGCACATTCACCCCGCTAGTCGCCGACCTCGGCGGCCTCGCCGCCGGTGATGCGTAGTAGTTCGTCGTAGTTTGTAGGAAACACACAGTGCGGGTGGCCGCCTGCGGCCCAGATCACTTCGTAGTTGGACAGCGCCACATCGATCACGGTGCGCAGCGGCTCGGGGTGGCCAACGGGTGCGACCCCTCCGATCGCGAAGCCGGTAGCGGCGCGGACGTCGTCGGCGTTGGCTTTGGTGATCGTCGCTCCCTCGAGAACCGCGGAGAGCATGTCGGTGTCGACCCGGTGCCCGCCGGAGGCTACGACAAGAACCGGCGCCCTGTCGGCGAGGAAGATCAACGAACTCGCGATCTGACCCACCTCGACACCGAGGGCGTCGGCGGCTTCCTTCGCAGTGCGGGCGGAGTCGTCGAGGTGCCGGATTTCTCCAGTCGCGCCGAACCTGGCAAGGGTCTCGCGAACCATGATCACCGAGCGTTGTTCGAGAGGATCGGGCATGGACGTGAGGGTAGCGACGCCCCAACGAAGCTGCCCGACGTGCGCAGGTTCGCCCGCGCTTCGCAGGCTAGTGTGGACGGTGACGCCGACCGAGGAGTTGTGTGGCGCAGACATAGAGGAAGAGGGGTGAGTCGCGCACATGCTCGTGGCTTCCCTCGCCCTCGTAGGGCTCACCACTTTCTTCGTACCCCTGATGGTCCGCTACTTGGGCCGATTCACTGGTTACCCGCTTGCCGTCATTTTCTTGATTTCCGCCGGCTTGCTGTTGGCCGAATCGCCGGCGGTGATGTCGGGGGAGACCGTTGTGCAGTCCTGGCAGTGGGTAGCGGCCTTCGACGTCCAGTTCACTTTGCGGCTCAATGGGCTCGGTCTGCTCTTCGCCATGCTCGTGCTCGGGGTGGGGGCCCTGGTGCTCAGTTACGCCCCGCAGTATCTGGATCCGAGTTACGAGGTCGGTCGGCTCTACACCGTGTTGAACCTGTTCGCCGCGGCGATGCTCGGCATCGTGCTATCGGGCGATTTGATCTTGCTGCTGGTGTTCTGGGAAGTCACGACACTATGCAGTTTCTTGCTAGTGGCCGGAAACGGCACAGCTGGAGCTTGGGCGGCTACCCGAGCACTCGTGATCACTGGCATCGGCGGGCTGTCGCTGTTCGGTGCTGTGGTCTTGTTGGCCATCAAGACCCAAACGACCGATATCGCCACCGTCTTCGCGGTGGCGCCCGAGCGCTTGTCGACCGGCGATCTGGCGCTCATCGGGCCATTGATTGTGCTTGCCGCATTCACCAAATCCGCCCAGTTGCCGTTCCACTTCTGGCTCCCGGGAGCCATGGTGGCCGTGACACCCGTCAGCGCTTACCTGCATGCCGCCACGCTGGTCAAGGCCGGCATCTACCTGCTCTTGCTCTTCTCACCGCTGTTCTTGGATATGCCTGCGTGGAACCTGACGTTGATGGCCTTCGGCTTAGCCACCGCTGTCTTCGGCGCATTCCAGGCGCTTCGACAACGGGATTTGAAAGCCCTGCTGGCCTACTCCACCGTCAGCCAACTAGGAACCATGGTGGCGCTGGTGGGTGTGGGCACCTCAGCCGCGCTGGCCGCAGCGGCGTTGCTGGTTGTTGCGCATGCACTCTTCAAAGCCACTTTGTTCATGCTGGTGGGCATCGTGGACCGAGAGGCCGGTAGTCGTGACCTCGATGAACTCTCCGGCTTGTGGCGTGCCATGCCGGTCACGGCCGCCTTAACCGGCCTGGCCGCGATGTCGATGGCGGGCCTGCCACCGCTCGTCGGGTTCGTCGCCAAGGAAGAGGCGTTCTATTCCTTCCTCGACACCTCACAAGCATCGTGGACCCAAGGGCAGGAATGGACCGGTATCGCAGCTGCTGTGATCGCTGTGTTGGGCGCGGCGCTTACCTTTGCCTACAGCGCGCGCATCTTCGGCGGCGTATTCTTCGGGCCGCTCACGCAGCGCACGCTCTATGAGCCGTCGTGGTTGTTCCTCGCGCCGGCATTCGTGCCAGCTGTTGCCGGCCTCGTCCTCGGCGTGGCCCCAGGCTTGTTGAATGGCATCATCGATCGCACCACGGTCGATGTTGGCTTCACCATGGTGCAATCGGACTTGAGTCTGTGGCACGGATTCAGCGCCGCACTCATCTTGTCCATCATCGCAATCACGCTTGGCTCGATACTGCATTTCCGTCGCCGCTGGGTGATGCGTTGGCTTGGCGAGGAACCGCCCGAACCTGTGGCACCCCTTGTCTTCGATCGCATTTGGTACGGCACGTTGCGGTTCGGGGCGAAGATCGGTCGTTCCGCCCACACCACCTCCGTCGGTGTTCACCTCTTCGGAGTGGCGGCGTTGCTACTCGGACTCGCCGTCATCGGCTTCGCGGTTATCCCCGGTGCCGGAGGGGGGCTCCCGGCGCTTATCCCAGGATCAGCTCAGCCGGTGGACATCGCAATTTTGGTGCTTCTTGTGCCGGCTGTGGTGTTCTTGGCCCGCACCCGAAGCGCCATTGCTGCCCTGGTGCTCGCCGGCTTCGTGGGCCTGATCATCGCGGTGTGGTTGCTGCTCCTCGGTGCTCCAGATGTCGCCCTCACTTTGCTCCTGGTGGAGTTCCTCACGGTCGTCGTCGCGGCGCCGGTGTTGTCGCGACTGCCGGTGCACCGCGATATCGGCCGAAGCACAACAGCCGTGATCAGTGCGGTTGTTGTCGGGGTGGTCAGCGGACTCGCCGTATGGGCCTTCACTGGACGCCGCGAAGCATCGAATCTGTCGGAGTATTTCCTCGCCGAGGCAGAGGAACTCACCGGTGGCACCAACGTCGTCAATACGATCTTGGTCGATTTCCGTGGCCTGGACACCCTTGGCGAAGTCACGGTGTTGTTTGCCGCAGCTCTCGGTTTACTCGCGGCCACCGCGGTGAGTATCCGCGCGCGCAAGGATGCCGTTACCGAAGTACTCGGTGTCGGTGAACGCACGGTGTTGCGGGTCGGCGCACACGTAGTTATCCCTCTGTTGCTTCTTGCTGCGATCGTGCTCTTTTGGCGCGGCCACGACGAACCAGGTGGCGGATTCATCGCCGGTCTGGTGGCGGGAGCAGCGGTTGCCGTTGCGAGCATCTCCGGTATTCATCTGCGCATCCCTAGCGCTGGCATCTTGCTGGCTTCTGGTTTGGCTATCGCGCTTGCATCGGCATTCATCGGGCCATTCACCGGCGGCGCGGCGCTGGAGCCCATCAAGGTCGATGTACCGATCGTGGGTTCGCTTACCTCCTCTTTGGTCTTTGACCTCGGCGTCTTGCTGATCGTCGTCGGATTGGTGCGCGCAGCACTTGAACGACTAGATGGTCTAGACCTTGATGACGATGACGATGCCTCGGCAAGTTCGCCGCAGCCGGCGGGGGTGGCCTCGTGACACTTGCGATAGCAGTCGGTTTCCTCGCAGCTGTAGGAACGTGGCTCGTGGTGCGTGGCGGTGCCGTTCGACTGATCTTGGGATTCATCCTGCTTGGACATGCAGCCAACTTGGTCATCATCTCCGCAGGCGGCGCTTTCCGGCGTGAAGCC
>DASYOJ010000291.1:0-1760 GCA_036007925.1 Candidatus Nanopelagicales bacterium | reverse complement strand
ACCGGTGGTGCGAGCCCTAGCTGGGTCCGCGCGCCAGAACCGGTTGAACACCAGTGAGGACTCCCCTGGGCGCAATCCGACACCGAAGTCACGAACGGTCAACGTTGCCACGTCATCGTCGCCGGCCAGTTCGACCAACACACCGCTGGCATCGCCATGCTCGATGGCGTTGTCGACGAGGTTGCGGATGATGCGATCGATGCGCCGCGCATCACACACCACCGAGCACGGCCGCTCGTAGGACGCGAACCGCACGCGCATCCCGTGGCTATCGGCCAGCGGTTCACTGGCATCGATCACCCGCTGAGCCAACGTGGCCAGATCCACTGCCTCACTATCGAGTTTCGCGGCACCTGCATCGAATCGAGAGATCTCCAACAGGTCGGCGAGGAGTGCTTCGAATCGATCGAGTTGGTTTTGCAGCAATTCGGTCGATCGCGCTGTCGACTCATCGAGGTATTCCCGAGATTCGAACAACACATCGGCCGCCATCCGAATGGTGGTCAACGGGGTGCGCAACTCGTGGGAGACATCCGAAACAAAGCGTTGTTGCACGCGAGAGAGTTCCTCGAGTTGGGTGATCTGCATGTCGATGCTCTCGGCCATCTCGTTGAACGATCGGGCCAACTGCGCAAGATCGTCCTCGCGTTTGACCGGCAAGCGCTCATCGAGGTTGCCCGAGGACAACCGCTGGGCCGTTTGCGCCGCTGCCCGCACCGGCACCACCACTTGACGAGTGACCACGTACGCCACAACACCGAGCAGCGCCACCAACACACCGCCGGCCGCCACAATCGAACTACGCACCAGGTCCAGCGTCTGCTGCTCTTGGGTCAACGGAAATAGGTAATACAGCTCGTACGGGCCGACGGTGGGAATCGTCAACGGCGCACCGACCACGAACCCGGGCACCGAGCGACCATCAAGGAATCGGATCTCGGTGAAGGTCCACGATTGCCGCTGCGAATCGGTGACGGCTGTGCGCAGGTCGGTGGGGATGCTCGAAACCGACACCAGGTTCGTGCCGCGCTCTGGTGCCCCCACATCGCTGCGGCTGGACAGCAACAGGACATCGAAGGTGGCAGGTGATCCGGCACGGGTTGCCAACGAGGTCACGACACTGTCGACCAACCGCGACGGTGAGGGAGTCGATGGCCCGGTGTCGGCGGCATCGAGGAGCCGCTGGGCTTCGCCAAGCCCGGCTGATGCCTCACCCACGGCACTGCGCTCCTTGGCCTCGAGCAACCCGGTCGTGACATTCGATAGCAGCAGCAGCCCGAGGGCTCCCACCACAGCAATCGACAGCACCAAGGTGGTGCTGGTAACCCGGATAAACAGCGAACGACGCCAGGTGCGCCGAAGCGCCCGGGGAAGGAACAGCACAATGCGAGACATCGCGGGGTAACTATGCGGGGCCGGCTTTGTACCCGACTCCCCGCACCGTCAGCACGATCTCGGGAGCCTCGGGGTCGCGCTCGATCTTGGCTCGTAGCCGCTGCACGTGCACATTCACCAAGCGAGTGTCGGCAGCATGGCGATATCCCCACACCTCTTGAAGCAGCGCCTCGCGGGTGAACACCTGCCCGGGCTTCTTGGCCAAACACGCCAACAGGTCGAATTCCAAGGGAGTAAGGGCGAGTACTTCACCACCACGACGCACGGTGTGACCGTTGACATCGATCACCAGTTCTCCGATGGAGAGCACTTGGGCGCCCACATCATCGGTGCGGCGGATGCGCGCGCGGATCCGCGCGACGAGC
>DASYOJ010000290.1:0-12178 GCA_036007925.1 Candidatus Nanopelagicales bacterium | reverse complement strand
ACGAGGAGGTGATCCCCGGGGTGTTGTGAGACGTGCGGTGAGGCCCCCTCCCGCTGGGCGCCCCCTGGCACTCCTTCCCCGGTGCCAGGACGCGCAAAGCGGGCGGGGACCTGACCGGTACGGATCAACGAAGCCCACCGGCAAGGCAGGACGAGCACCACCAGTAGTCCACATCAGCACAACTCGACCGCGAACGAGGAGAAGTAATGGCAGCAATCGACGAGACATCCATCTCGCAGACACCCTCTCTTTCAGGGCTAAGCCCGATGCGGACCGGAGTCACCGTCATGGTGGCCGGGGTCGCTACAGGCACCGTCTTGTACGTGTTGTCCGTCGTTGTTGCGGGCTGGGCATAGTCCAGGGCGCTCGGGGCTTCGCAGTCCCGGTCGATGGGGAAGTCGACTCGTGACCACATCATCTGCACAGCACACACCAGTCCTCCGGGAGCGCGTCTTTGCGCTGTTGGCACCGGCACTGACGCGGCCGGGTGCAGTCTTCGTCGACGCCACATTAGGCCTAGGTGGTCATGCGGAATATGCCCTCGCCCATTTCCCTGAATTGCAGGTGATCGGTCTGGATCGCGACCACGCAGCCTTGCATCTCAGTCAATCCAGACTGGCAACGTGGGGTGTTCGGTTGCGATTGGTGCACGCTGTCTACGACGAGTTACCGCGTGTCCTTGCGGACGCCGGTATCAGCACCGTTGATGGCATCTTGTTCGATCTCGGTGTTTCCTCGATGCAGTTGGATGACCCGACCCGCGGATTCGCTTACTCAGTAGATGCCCCGTTGGACATGCGGATGACCGCTACAGATCCCCGCACGGCCGCTGACATCGTCAACGAATACAGCGAACGTGAGTTGGTTCGCGTACTTCGGGATTTCGGCGAGGAGCGTTTCGCACCGAGGATTGCGCGCGGAATTATCAAGGCGCGCGAGTCGGCACCTATCGAGTCTTCGAATCAACTCGTAGAGATCATCCGTGAAGCGATACCTGCTCCAGCACGCAGAACAGGTGGTAACCCAGCCAAGCGCAGCTTCCAGGCGCTGCGCATCGAGGTCAATGGTGAGCTCGCCAGTCTGCGATCAGCGATCCCAGCGGCCCTTGATGTCCTTGGCGTGGGTGGCAGGCTCGTGGTGTTGTCGTACCAGTCCCTTGAGGACCGCATCGTGAAAGCTGAATTTGCCCGTCGAACTCAACTCGATGTCCCGGTGGACTTGCCGGTCATCCCCAAGGGGCACGAACCGTCGTTCCGACTGCTCGTCCGCGGATCCCAAAAGGCTTCGGAAGCAGAAATCGAAAGCAATCGACGTGCTGCATCGGTACGTCTGCGCGCGATTGAGCGGGTGGCGGCATGAACGCACTCGCAGTCGAACAGCAAATTCCTGAGTCCGCGACCGAGTACGCCACCGGAGTAGCCGGACGCAAACATCGTCATGAATTGCCGCACCTTCGGCTGGTGGCGCCGTTGCGACCAGAGCGGGCTAGTCGAGGGCTTTTCGCTGTTGTGATTACTGGGATGTTGGCTCTGGGTTTGGTCATCATGCTGGTCGTGAACACCTCAGTGGCGCAAACAGCTTTCACAGTCAGTGAGTTGCAATCCCAGCAGCGAGAACTGGCTCGGACTGAGGCAGCCTTAACTGAGGCGTTGAGTGCTGCTGCCGCACCACCTGTCTTGGAAGCCAAGGCACGAGCGATCGGGATGGTTCCTAGCGGGCGTCCGGTCTTCGTCACCATTCCAAGTGGTGAGATCAAGGGGAAAGCCAAGCCTGCCCCGGGAAATAGAACTCGCACGGCGAACGTCGCTACATCACTCACCGCTACTTTGCTGGATCCGCTCCCGGGTGACCAAGCCTCCGACGGGGAGACAGTGGAGTCCAGCCAGTCGGGTGAGCGACGTCAAATTGGGGATGGGGCAGTGCTCGTTGACCCGACGGCTGGTGAGCAGTTTGATGAGGCCACAGAACAGGCGCGGCGCAACGAAGTGCGTCAGCAGGCGGATGGCCAGGGCGTTACCGATGGCGCAGTTCTTATTGATAGTAGTCAAGCAGGCGGTCAGCCCAGTGATGGAGCCGTCGTTGAGGACGGTAGGTAATGAGTAGGAAATCGGATTTCGCGCCAGGAAGCACACGTAAGCGAGGGACCGCCTTGTTGTTGGCGACAGCTATCGTCGCCTCAATCTTTGCGACGCGTCTCGTGGATCTGCAAGCTGTTCGTGGCGAGGCCCTCGCCGATGCTGCACTTACACAGCGGTTACGGACTTTGGATATCCCGGCTTATCGAGGCAGCATCTTGGATCGGTCGGGGCAGGCGCTCGCTGTGACTGTGGAGGCACGTGACATCACAGCTGACCAGACGTTGATCGATGATCCTGCTGCAGTAGCCGTTGAGTTGGCGCCCATTTTAGAGGTCCCTCAAGACGTTCTCGCTGATCGGCTGACCGGTGACAAACGTTTCATGTACATCGCCAAAGGTGTCACTCCTACAACGTGGGATCAAATTTCCGCCCTGCAGTTGCCGGGAATCTTCAGCCAGGAAACCGCGCGTCGGATTTACCCCGCAGGTGAGTTGGCTTCACACATCGTGGGATTCGTGAATGCCGATGGAGTAGGTGGTGCGGGCATTGAGTCAAGCTATGACGAACTACTCACCGGCACAGCAGGGCAGCAGACCTACGAGAGGGGCCCAGGTGGCCGCGTGATTCCGACGCAAAACCAGTCCTCCGTGGCCGCTATTCCCGGTTCCGATGTTCAGTTGACGATTGACCGTGATATTCAGTTTGTGGCCCAAGAATCGATCGATGCAGTCGTGCGGAAATCGGGGGCATCTAGTGCAACGGCAGTAGTGATGGATGTGCAAACGGGGGAGATCTTGGCCATGGCAACCGGTCCGGACTTCGATCCGAACCGATTCACCCAGGCGCTGCCCGAGGAACGACGAAACCGAGCGATCACGGACATCTTCGAACCTGGCTCGACGGGCAAGGTAATTACCGCTGCTGCTGTTATCAACGAAGGAGTTGTGGACCCTCTCACGCCACTAAAAGTTCCAGGGGCCTTGAAACGTGGGGGTAAGAGCTTCAGTGATTACTGGGAACATGGAACCCTGGGCTTGACCATGACCGGTGCGTTCGCGAAGTCCAGCAACATCGGCATGATTTTGGCGGCCGAGAAGATGCCGAAGGTCGAGCTCGCCCGGTACATGGAGCGTTTCGGCATTTCTCGCAAGACCGACCTGGGACTTCCGGGAGAATCAGCGGGCTTGATGCTGCCACGCGAGAACTGGTCGGGTACGACTTTCCCGACGATGGCGTTCGGTCAGGGCTATTCGGCCACTACAGTCCAGATGACAAACGTTTTCGCCACGATCGCAAATGGCGGTGTTCGGGTTGATCCCACCATCATCTCCAACACCATTGATCCTGATGGAACCGTGCAGGAGATGCCAGCTGCCGAACGTGATCGTGTGGTGAGTGAGGACACGGCCCGTCAGGTGATGGCCATGATGGAAGCGGTTGTAGGAGAGGGTGGGACGGCGCCACAAGCTCGCATCCCGGGCTATCGGGTAGCGGGTAAGACAGGCACCGCTCAGTTTGTCGATCCGGACTGCCGCTGTTATGCAGGTGATGTCACAGCATCCTTCATCGGTGTAGCACCGGCAGATGCCCCGCGTCTTGCCGTGGGGGTGTTCGTGCATCAGCCCAAGAGAGGTCGCGGTGGCGGTGAACTCGCAGCCCCGGTCTTCAAGGAGATCACGACCCACGCACTACAGGCCTTGCAGATCCCCCCCTCGGGTAAGCGAGCACCTCGGTTGACTTTGACTACGGGCTGATGATGCGGCTGATCGAGCTGATGCGGGCCACCGGGTTGGTCGATCAAGGCCTGCGCGGCGGTGCAGCTGATCAAGAGATCACCGCTGTCAGTTGCGATTCTGCTGCTGTGCAGCAGGGTGCCTTGTTTTTTGCGCTACCCGGTCACCACACACACGGTGCAGCTTATGCTCGCGACGCACTACGAGCAGGTGCAGCGGCTGTGGTCACCGATGCTGAAGGCAGCGAAGTCTTAGCAATGAGCGATATGGCCACAAAGGTCCCGGTTATCGTCTTGGAGCACCCTCGTGAGTCCATGGCAGTTATCGCTGCATCCTTTTACGGCCACCCAGCCCGGGATGTGGCGATGTTGGGTGTCACCGGTACCAACGGCAAAACCAGTGTCACCCATCTCGTTCAGACGGCGATGGAAACCGCGGGTACTTCCTGTGGACTCATCGGGACACTCGGCGCCCACTTCTCACCGTGGGGAACGCGCGAACATCCTCGGACTACCCCGGAATCCCCTGATCTGCAGCGACTGCTTTTCGAAATGCAGCGCGATGGAGCCAAAGCGGTGGCAATGGAGGTATCAAGCATTGCTGTGCGCGAACATCGAGTAGACGCCATCGAATTTGATGTCATGGGATTCACTGGGTTAAGTCACGATCACCTGGATTACCACAAGACGATGGAATCCTATTTCGAAGCCAAAGCTGAGTTATTCACACCAGGTCGCAGCAGACTTGGGGTGGTGATGATCGATGACGAGTGGGGTGAACGTGTTGCACGTGGGGCATCGATTCCCGTTGTTACGGTGGCTTCACGCCCGCATAAGGATGCTCAGTGGTGGGCGGTACGGACGCATCAAGGAATCCGAATCGAAGGACCAGAAGCGGCGCAGTTGTCTTTACCGATTGCCCATGACTTTGCAGTAGCCAACGCACTTTTAACCATAGCGATGGCGCATACCCAGGGTGTCCCGGCGCAGCTGTCAGCGGATGCGTTAGCGCAGGCTCGCGTCCCGGGGCGGATGGAGACCATCGCCTCGCTACAAGATCGCACATTCGTGGTCGACTACGCGCATTCGCCGGATGCGATCGAACGGGTGATCACGGCCGCGAGAGCTGATCGAACCCATGGGCGAATCATCATTGTCCTAGGTGCCGGTGGCGATAGGGATCAGCAAAAACGGCCCGCCATGGGCCGCGCTGCTGCGCTGGCCGATCTAGTGATCGTCACGGACGACAATCCACGCACTGAAGATCCGGCGGAGATAAGAAACATGGTGCGGCGAGGAGCCGAGCTCGGTAACGCTGAGGTGCAGGAGATCGCGTCGCGTCAGGAGGCACTTGCCTTTGCCGTGCAGGCTTCTCAGCCAGGGGACATCGTTCTGGTCGTGGGTAAAGGCCATGAGACCACTCAAGATCTCGGTGATCGGGTCGTTGCCTTTGATGACCGGCAGGTGCTGGCATTCTTCGTTCGACAGCAGTTCGGGTCCGGTGGAGGCGAACGAGGGGAGGGCGAGTGAAGGCTCTGGCGTTAGGCACCATCGCAAGCGTTGTCAAAGGCGAATTGAACAACTCGGCCAGCGCTCTCGATTCGGAAGTTCTTGCCACGGGTTTCTCGGTGGATTCGCGGCAGATTGAAGCCGGCGACGTTTTCGTCGCAACGCGCGGTGAGCGAGTCGATGGACATGACTTCGCAACCCAGGCTTGTGAGCGTGGTGCAATTTTGGTCCTGAGCGAACGAGACATTCCCGAGATCCCATGTGTGGTGGTCGGCGATTGCGTTGCAGCTCTTGGCTTGATCGCATCGTGGTACCGACATGAAGTGTTGAGTGCCCAGGTAATCGGGCTGACAGGATCCTCAGGCAAGACGACTACCAAGGACATCATCGCCCAGGTACTCGACGGCCAAGTGGTTGCCGCGCCAGGTTCCTTCAACACCGAAATTGGACTGCCTTTAACCGTTCTTGAGGCTGATCCAGAAACAGATTTCCTGGTTCTGGAGATGGGTATGCGAGGACTTGGACATATCCGGCACTTAGTTGAAGTTGCCGATCCTGACATCGCCTTGGTGCTCAACGTGGGAACAGCTCATGTTGGAATGATGGAAGCACCAGGTGACATCGCCCGAGCCAAAGGGGAAATTGTCGAAGGGCTACGCCCTGACGCAGTTGCGGTTCTCAATGCCGATGACCCACAGGTCAAGGCGATGCAAGACCGCACCTTTGCTGAAACGATCTTCTTCGGAGAGCAAGCAGGTGTCGATATTCAGGCGTTCGATATTCGCATTGATGACCAAGGCCGACCGAGATTCGGTTTGAGCGTTCGTGGTGAGTCGGCAGGATCGGTCCAATTAACTATGCACGGGGAACACTTCGTGTCCTCGGCACTGGCTGCTGCGGCTGTCGCACATGCCGCCGGTATGTCAACTGATGTTATCGCTGAACGTTTGTCGAAGTCTCGGATCGTCAGTCCGTGGCGCATGGAAGTACGGGAATCCGAAAGTGGGGTAACCGTTGTCAATGATGCCTATAACGCCAACCCGGAGTCCATGCGGGCAGCGCTCAAGGCACTGCGATCCATGTCGGGCGGTAGGCGAACGTGGGCCGTACTCGGTGAAATGCGTGAGTTGGGGGAACAGTCGGTGTCCGAACACGATGCGATTGGACGCTTAGCAGTTCGGTTGGATATCTCACGCTTAGTTTGCATAGGCACGGAAACGAAGGTCATGCACTTGGCTGCCAGCAATGAAGGATCATGGGGTGATGAGTCGGTCTGGGTTCCAGATATCGCGGCTGCCATCGAACTGCTTGATGCGCAGGTGAAGCCGGGTGACGTAGTTCTCGTGAAGGCATCTCGGGCGATCGGTCTGGAAAAGGTTGCAGAGCACCTCCTGCGAGATAACGAGGCGCCGTCGTGAGATTGGTTGTTATTGCCTTAGCGATCGCCTCGGTGGTTTCTCTTGTAGGGACTCCCTTGCTCATCAAGTTGCTTGCTCGTCGGGGTTACTCACAGGCTATTCGGGTCTCGACCGATGGTGAGAGTTATCCCGATCACGAAGCCAAGCGCGGAACACCGTCCATGGGCGGTGCTGCAATTTTGCTGGCAGTGGTCATTGGCTACTTCGGAACGCACCTGATCACATGGCGGCCGGTGACAACCTCGGGGCTTTTGGTTTTGTTCCTTATGGTTGGTCTTGGGCTTGTGGGACTGGCAGATGACTATCTCAAGATCTTCAAGCAGCGCAGTACCGGTCTGCGAGCCCGCACCAAGTTGTTCGGTCAAGCGATCGTTGCATTCACCTTTGCCTATTTGTCCGTTCAATTTCCTGACCAGGATGGGCAAACGGCCGCTTCCATGGCCGTCTCATTTGTGAGAGACACACCGTTGGTCTTGCCACTTGGTTTGTTCCTGGTGTGGGTGTGGTTTTTAATTACCGCAACCACCAACGGCGTGAATCTGACCGATGGACTTGATGGCCTAGCAGTGGGTGCGTCGGTCATGAGTTTCTTGGCGTATGTTCTTTTGGCGATCTGGCAATATGGACAAAACTGCGCATTCGAAGTCACGGAGTTCTGTTACACGACACAGAATCCTTTGGATCTGGGAATCGTCGCCGCCTCTGCCGCCGGCGCATGCTTTGGTTTCTTGTGGTGGAACACGGCACCGGCTCGGATATTCATGGGGGACACTGGTTCCCTTGCGCTAGGTGGAGGCATTGCTGGACTGGCCATATTGACTCGAACTGAGTTGCTGTTGCCGTTCATTGCGGGGTTGTTCCTGATTACAACGATCTCGGTGATTTTGCAGGTCGGATCGTTCAAACTAACCGGACGGCGCGTCTTTCGAATGGCACCGCTGCATCACCACTTCGAAATGATTGGGTGGCCAGAAATTCAGATTGTCGTGCGAATGTGGATCATTCAGGGCCTATTCATTGGCGCTGGGCTGACCCTGTTCTATGCCGAATGGGTCAGGGCATGAGCACTCAATCCGTTTTTGAACTAGACCGATCTTCGGACTGGTCGTCTGTCAAGGTGACGGTGGCCGGACTGGGCATAGCCGGGTACTCGTGTGCCGATGCACTGATGCAACTGGGTGCCCATGTAACGGTGGTTGATGATTCGGACGCAGATTCACAGCAGGAGCGAGCTGAAATCCTGCGTGCCTTGGGGGTTTCGGTAAGACTCGGATCGGATTCGAAGGCCCCGATCAATGCTGATGTGCTTGTTGTGTCCCCAGGCCTTCCTCCTCGTGCAGCAATCATCGAAAACGCGATCACCGCTCGTACGCCGGTGTGGGGTGAGTTGGAATTGGCGTGGCGTTTGCGCGATCGCGTTCATGCTGCACCGTGGCTGTGCGTCACCGGAACCAACGGAAAGACCACGTGCACCTTGATGCTGGAGTCCATGCTTCAGGCGGGAGGGTTACGTGCCAGTGCTGCCGGAAATATAGGCAAGCCGTTGGTGGACATAGTCATGCATGATCACATGGATGCTCTTGCGATAGAGGTTGGTGCACCGCAATTGCCATTTGTGGAGTCCATGAGCCCAGTGGCGGCAGTCTGTTTGAATTTCGCCGACGATCATCTTGATCACTTTGGGGACCGTAGTTCCTACTTTTCGGCAAAATCGCGCGTGTACCACCAGTGTCAGATCGCAGCCGTTTACGACGTCGATGAGCCAGACACACGCCTGATGGTGGAACAAGCAGATGTCGTGGATGGGTGTCGAGCAATCGGCATCACTCGTGGTATCCCGGCCATTGGAATGTTGGGAGTGGTGGATGACCTTCTGGTCGATCGGGCCTTTATCGAACAGCGGGGTGATTTTGCTCAAGAGATTGCGGCCGTGGGGGACATCCGACCATCTGCTCCCCACAACATCAGCAACGCCCTCGGTGCTGCGGCTCTTGCCAGATCCCTAGGACTCCATCCTGAAGCTATCCGCCAAGGCCTCAGAAATTTCACGCCGGCTGCGCACCGAATCACGGAGGTCGCAACAAAGCAAGACGTTCGGTATGTCGATGATTCAAAGGCAACGAACGCTCACGCTGCCGCAACCTCCCTCAAGGCATACGACTCCGTGGTGTGGATCGCCGGCGGCATGGCCAAGGGACAGCGCTTCGAGGAATTGGTGTTGTCCGTTGCCGATCGGCTTCAAGGGGCGGTGCTTCTTGGCATTGACAGCCCGCGTATCGCCGATGCGTTGGCGCGACACGCGCCGGATGTACCCGTCATCATCATCGAGCGCACCGACACTGGGGCAATGTCCGAGGCCGTGCAGGCTGCCACCAAACTCGCCAAGCCCGGAGACGTCGTTTTGCTCGCCCCTGGCTGTGCTTCGTGGGACATGTTCGACGACTACGCCCAGCGTGGGGATTTTTTCGCTGAGGCGGCTCGAGGCATTGGTGGCCGATGAAAGACCGGTTGGTGGATGCGGACGAACAGGCTCGTGGTTTCGGACCCGAGCCTCGAATGCGCAACGCGCGCCTGTCCCTCCTGATGCAGCACCCGCTTAGTGGCTACTACCTGCTCATGGGCGCCACATTGCTGCTACTGCTGCTCGGGCTGATCATGGTGCTCTCAGCTTCCAGTATCGAGAGTGTGCGCGTGTTCGGATCGCCCTACACCCTCGCTCAACGGCAAGGCTTCTTCGCGATCCTCGGGCTCGTGGCCATGTTCTTCGCCGCCCGGACTTCTGTGGAGTTCTGGCGGGCTTTCGCCTGGCCATTGCTGCTTGCCGCATTCGGATTCCTCATTGCGGTGCTGATCATCGGAGTTGAGGTCGCGGGGCAGCGGAATTGGATCGAGATCTTCGGTCCTTTCCGTTTCCAACCAAGTGAGATTGCCAAGCTGGCACTGGTTGTCTGGGGAGCCGAAGTCCTTTCTCGCCCTCGACGACGCTTGGACACCTGGCGTGGCCTGCTGGTTCCCGTCGTCCCTGTGGCGCTAGTCATGATGGTTCTTGTCGTGGCAGAGGGCGACTTCGGTAACACTGTCATGCTGTCTGCGATCTTGGCGGGAATGCTGTTTGCCGCTGGCGCTCCGCTTCGCATCTTCGCCGTATTCGCCGCTTTCGGTGCGGTCGCGGTGTGGGTGTTGTCTTTGGCGGCTCCGTACCGAATGGAGCGGATTTTGTCGTGGTTGGACCCTGGATCCGATCGCCTGGGATTTGGGTGGCAAGTGACCCAGGGTCAGTACGCCCTCGGGACTGGAGGCTTCTGGGGCGTGGGGCTCGGAGCAAGCCGTGAGAAGTGGGGAACACTTCCCGAAGCCCACACTGACTTCATCTTTCCGGTCGTGGGTGAGGAACTGGGCCTAGTGGGAACCCTGACTGTGTTGGGACTGTTCTCACTGCTTGCCTTCGCGACCTTCCGACTCAGCCGGAACACCGATTCGGCATTTGTTCGCTATGCCGCCGCGGGGGTTGGCTCGTGGATCGTGGTTCAAGCAGTCGTAAATATCGGTGGAGTCCTGGGACTTTTGCCCGTGGCGGGCGTGACCTTGCCGCTGGTGTCCTACGGCGGCTCATCCTTGATTCCAACTTTGACGGCAATCGGCATGTTGATGGCTTTCGCGAAACGTGAACCAGATGCCCGTCGGGCACTACGGCGCCGAAGTACCGCTCAGGCTCTTCGACGACGCTGACGGTCACTTCCATGCATATAGTCTTCGCCACTGGTGGTACTGCAGGCCATATCGAACCTGCCTTGAATACCGCTGATGCCCTTATTCGTGCCGATCCGTCTATCACTGTCAGTTTCCTAGGTGGGCGACGAGGGCTGGAATCAACCTTGGTTCCGGTTCGCGGATATGAGATCGTGACAACGGATGCTGTTCCCCTCCCGCGTCGAATCGAACCAACGACATTGGCCTTCCCGTTCCAGGTGGCTCGAGGAGTTCGGCAGGCCGCTGCCCATCTGCGGCACGTGCAAGCAAGTGCGGTGGTGGGTTTTGGGGGATACGCGGCAGTCCCCGGATACTTGGCTGCGCGTCGCACGCGCACACCCTTGGTCATCCATGAGGCCAACTCCAGGCCTGGATTCGCCAACATATTGGGCTCTCGATTCACCTCCCACGTGGCAACCGTGCACGCCGATGCGCTGAAAGGTGCCCGGCACCTGGCGTTACCTATCCGTCGGTCTATTGCCTCCGTGGATCGAGGAACCCAGCGACAGTCTGCTCGCAAGCAGTGGGGCTTGGACATGAACGCGCCGGTTGTTTTGGTGTTCGGGGGAAGCCAGGGCTCCCAGCACCTCAACGAGGTAGTTGCAGCTGCCCTTGATGTTTTGGCCGCATCGAATATCCAGATTCTGCATGCGGTGGGAACCCGAAATGACTTACCGCAGCAGCGGGCTGGCTATGTCCCCGTGCACTACATCGATCACATGGAGTCTGCCTATGCGGCAGCTGACATTGTGGTTTGTCGCTCCGGAGCGATGACCTGCGCTGAGGTGACCGCCGTTGGATTGCCAGCGGTTTTCATCCCGTTACCGATCGGCAATGGTGAGCAAGTTGGCAATGCGGCTGCCATTGTGGAGGCTGGTGGAGGACTTTTGCGGGCTGACCAAGAACTCACTGCGGAGTGGCTCACCGACGCCATCGTGACATTGGTCCAAAATGAGCAACAGCTCGCGCAGATGGCAACCGTCTCGGCTTCCTTGGGCGAGCGCGATGCCGATGACCAATTGGCTTCGTGGATCATCCACGTCGCGCACGGGTGAGAGAGGGAGAGTCGATGCACGAACGCACCGACGGCTCCCTCGGCCGCGTCCACATCATCGGTATCGGTGGTGCTGGGATGTCCGGCATCGCCCGGGTCCTGGCAGCGCGCGGGATGCAGGTCTCTGGCTCGGATGCGAAGGATTCACGTCGACTCCAGGCGTTGCGGATGCTCGGCATCGATGCTCGGGTGGGGCATGGGCAAAGCATTGAGGCAGATACGGTCATTGTTTCGACAGCTATTCCGTTCACGAACAGTGAGCGCGTTTACGCTCGCGAGCACGGCATTCTCGAACTCTCGCGGGCTCAGGCACTTGCCGAGATCATGCGAGGTTATACAGGAATCGCAGTCTCGGGCACCCACGGTAAGACGACCACTACATCCATGTTGACCGTCGCTTTGCAGCACTGTGGCGCTGATCCTTCTTTCGTGATCGGCAGTGAGTTGAACGAATCAGGATCCAATGCCCATGTGGGTAGTGGTGAGGAATTCGTTGTTGAGGCGGACGAAAGTGACGGCTCTTTTCTCGCCCTGCCGGCGAAGGTGGGAATCGTGACGAATGTCGAGCCGGACCACCTTGATCACTGGGGAGAGTTCGATGCCCTCGAACATGCCTTCGAAACGTTCGGACTGGAAG
>DASYOJ010000289.1:0-3134 GCA_036007925.1 Candidatus Nanopelagicales bacterium | reverse complement strand
GCACACGATGTTTCCGACGGCGGCTTCGCCATAGCGATCGTGGAGATGGCGTTGCGTTCGGGAGTCGGCGCGAGGTTGTGGTTGCCCGATGACATCGATCCGTTCGTGCAATTGTTCGCCGAGTCCGCTGGTCGGGCCGTCGTCGTTGTTCCACGAAGCGAAGAGTTGCGTTTCAGCGAAATGTGTGGCGCGCGGGGAGTGCCGGCCCACCGCGTGGGTGTTGTCGATTCCGCGCTTGGACCGGATGCCGGTTATCCCGATGGCACCCAGGTGCTGCAATTCGGCGAGTACTTCACCATCACCCTCGATGAACTTCGCGAAGCGCACGAGCGCACGCTGCCCGCTTTGTTCTCGTGAGCGACAACGCGTGGGTAGAGCACGCGCGAGCTGTCTTGGCCGAACTTCACGCAGGGAATACGCCGGTGCGTGATGAACAGCGCGTCGCCGTCAAAGCCGCGCTGGCCGCGCTCGTGGACCGAGCACCTGGCCGCAGTGTGGAAATCCGGGTGCCACCGTTCGCCGCGGTGCAGGTGGTGGAGGGCGCAACCCATCGCCGGGGGACCCCACCTGCGGTGGTCGAGATGGATGCGGCCACCTGGCTGGCGCTGGCCCTCGGTGCGATTTCCTGGACCGAGGCCGTCTCCGCGGGCAAGGTGCGGGCGAGCGGGGCGCGCTCGGATCTGTCGGGATATCTACCCCTCACTTGACGTAGTTAGTGTTACCTAACTAAGGTGAGCCTTACCTGAGGGCGGCACCAGCAAGCCGCCTTCCTGAGCGAAGGTGGAGCATGAGGAGAACGAAAATGCGTCGCACGGCACTTGCCGCCGTGGCCGTCAGTGCGCTGTTCTTGAGCGCGTGCGGAGGTGATTCCTCCGACGATGCCGCGGACACCGGTGAGACGGCGGCGGAGGCCAGCGAGGAAACTGCTGACGAGCAGGATGCTGCAGCCGAAACGAGCGAGGAAACCGCAGATGAGCAGGAGGCCACAGTTGAGCCCGTCGTGGTCTACTCCGGGCGCGGCGAGGAACTCGTCGATCCGCTCTTTACCGATTTCACGGCCGAAACGGGAATACCTGTGGAAGTCCGCTACGGCGACACTGCCGAACTTGCTGCGCAGATCATCGAAGAAGGCGACGCCTCGCCCGCGGACTTGTACTTCGGCCAAGACGCCGGGGCCCTTGGCGCGCTCGACTCGGCCGGCCAGTGCGCGCCGCTGCCTGCGGAAGTGATCGACATCGTGCCGGCGGCCTACCGGTCCGCCGATGGAAACTGGACAGGCATCACCGGCCGTGCGCGGGTCATCGCCTACGACTCCTCCCAACTCTCGGCCGACGAAGTTCCCACCTCGGTCTTCGAATTGACCGACCCCAAGTGGGCGGGCCAGGTAGCCATCGCGCCGACTAACGGATCGTTCCAAGCGTTCGTCACCGCTATGCGCGTGGCCGCGGGTGATGACGCCACGCGTGAATGGCTGCAGGGCATGGTCGACAACGACGCCCAGTTGTATGAGAAGAACGGCCTGATTCGCGACGGAGTCGACGCCGGTGAAGTGCAACTGGGTCTGATCAACCACTACTACTGGTACCGCAAAGCCGCCGAGGTGGGCGAGGATCAGTTGAACGTGCGGGTCGCGTTCACCGAGCCTGGTGATCCGGGCACGCTGGTCAACGTCGCGGGGGCCTGCGTGATCGCTCCTTCGGACAACACCGAAGGAGCCGAGGAGTTACTCACCTGGATGCTGTCCGATGAAACCCAGCAGTGGTTTGTTGAGAACACGTTCGAGTACCCACTGGCGCCCGGAGTCCCCGGGCCGGCTGGTGCTCCCGCCTTCGAAGAGGTCCAAGGCCCGGACATCCCACTGGCCGAGCTTGAGGATCTCCCGGGCACTTTGCAGATGCTGCAAGATGTCGGCTTGACGTAGGAGGCATCCGCTGAACTCGACGCGTACGCGCGGACAACGACCACCGCCGCTCCTCATCGGAGCGGCGGTGGTTGCTGTCGTGGTCACGGCCATCCCGCTGCTGTATTTGCTGGTGCGCACGATCGATGCCGGGGGCGAGTCGATCGTCGCTGCGCTGTGGCGGGAGCGGACACTCGACACCACGGCGACCAGCTTGATCCTCGTCGTCGGAGTGATCATCGGTTGCTTGGTACTCGCCGTGCCTACCGCTTGGCTGCTGGCCCGAACCTCGATTCCTGGACGATCGCTGTTCCTTGTCACCGCTGCCCTCCCGCTCGCGGTGCCGTCCTACGTGATGGCCTACACCTGGCTGGCGGAGTTTCCCGGTATGTCCGGGCTGTGGGCGGCAACCTGGGTCATGTCCCTGGCGACATTTCCCTATGTGGCCATTCCCTTGACGGCTGCTTTGCGTAATCAAGACGCTGGCCAAGAAGAGGCAGCACGATCCTTGGGCCTGGGCCGGTTTGCCACCGCCCGACGGGTGACGATTCCCATTGCCTGGCCGGCAGCAGCAGCGGGATTGTTGCTGGCTGCGCTGTACACACTCAGCGAATTCGGCACCGTTGCCATCTTCCGCGTCGATACATTCACCCGCGTCATCTACACCGCATATCGCGCCTCTTTCGATCGCACGAGCGCTGCCGTGCTCTCCCTTCTGTTGGTGGCGTTAGCCCTACTTCTCGTCATCGTCGAAGCACGGGTGCGCGGGCGAGCGGGTCGGTGGCGGCTGGGATCGGGAGTGAAGCGATCGGTTCCCCGCCAACAGCTCGGACGCGGAGCTACCGCTGTTGGTCTGATCTGGCTCATCTCGCTGACCCTTGTCTCCTTGGGCGTGCCAGCTTGGTCCTTGACCATGCGGTTATCGGAGACTCGACGCTTCGGTTTCGACTTCGTTGAGTTGCTAGGTGCGCTCGCCGGTTCGGTCACCGCATCGGCTATCGGAGCGGCGATTGCCATTGCGCTCGCCTTGCCGATCGCCATCCTTGCCGCTCGTTACACCTCTCGTGTGGTGCGGGGCATCGAGGGCGCGGCTTTTTTGGGGCATGCCCTTCCGGGGGTCGTCATTGGCCTTTCCTTGGTCTTCCTGACGTTGGCCGTATTGCCCGTGGCCTACCAGACGGTGATCACCTTGGCCTTCGCGTATGCGGTGCTGTTCTTGCCGAAAGCAATCGGA
>DASYOJ010000288.1:0-3515 GCA_036007925.1 Candidatus Nanopelagicales bacterium | reverse complement strand
TCTCGCCGGGCTCGCTTATGTTTCCTTTCAGGAGTTGGCAACCCGGGTGAGCCACCGGAACACCGGAACCGCAACGGGAGATGAAACAGCTGAGCGTCTGCTCCAACGCATCGCCCTGGATGAGAACCTGCACATGGTTTTCTACCGGAACGTGCTCTCGGCCGCCTTCGACATAGCACCCGACGCCACCATGCAGGCGGTCTGGGACAGCGTGCGCGACTTCGCGATGCCCGGGCACGGCATCGACGGCTTCACCCGCAAGGCCGTTCAAATTGCGGTCGCTGGAATCTACGACCTCAAACAACACCGAGACGAGGTGTTGATGCCGGTGCTGCGTAAGTGGCGCGTCTTCGAGCGCACCGACCTGGGACCGACGGGCGAACGTGCCCGTGAGGAATTGGCCGCGTTCCTAGCGGAGATGGATCAACAGGTGGACCGCTTCGAAAATAGACGCGAAGCATTGCGCGCGCGGGTGTTCCCGGAGGGTAACTAGGAAGGCGTCCCTGCTGATGGGCTCGTTTCGTGGGAGTATGAAGGCGTGAGTGAACCTCAAGGTGTCCAAGACAGCTACAACCCCGGCCGGCCGTGGGGAGCTCGTCGGCCGCAAAGTTTGCTGCTGAGTGTTGGATTCATTGCGCTCGCGGCCGCGCTCGTGTGGCAGGCCTTTGAGTACATCGGTCAAGGAATGGGCGGGGCGATTCCCTTCTTCTTGATCTTTGCTGGACCCGGCATAGCCATTTATTACATCTGGTACTTCAATTTTCGGGACTTCGAGGCCGACCAGCAGACATAGCCCCCACCATCTGGTCAACGTGCTCTTGGATCTGATCGCGCACGAGGTCGGTACGGTGCATCGGGTGGGCACTCGTGCCGGCACTCTTCGACAGTTTCGCGCCATGGGAGTCGGTCAGGATCGCGTGGTGCACCACCTTTGCCGAATGGAACTGGCTTCCCGGTAGCTCTCGGGACAGGGCCCGCTGGATCTCGGTGGAGGCTTCGAGGTCAGCTCCTCGGACCACGAGGTCAACGCCAAAGTGGTCGTCGTCCACCAAGCTCGCTAGGTGATAGGAGGGTTGATCTTCACGGCGCCACAGCACCACGTGACGAAACCCCGAGACGTCGAAGCGCAACGCATTCGTGCCCGGTGTCAGCGTCAATCCCCGTGATGAGCACCCGCGCGGGCAGTCCGGGCCCTCGTAGGTGCTCCACTGCACCCGCGTGCACTCGCACACGTAGGCCTTGCCGAGATCACGCAAAGCTTCGGCGGCCTGCCAGTGCTCGGATAGTCGGGCACGCTGTGACCACTGGGGGACCTCATCAACAGACCGCGGTCCAATTGTCCACGGCAGTTGCAGCCACCCCAAAGCATCAAAGACATCTTCGACATATACCTGGCGAATCCGCTCAGTGTCGGCATCGTCGATTCGTAGGACGATCTCAGCGTGACTTTCCTGGGCCAGACGGGCCGTCAGCGCGAAGTTGACTAGGTTTCCGAGGTGCAAGAAACCGCTCGGAGTCGGCGCGTACCGGGTGATCACCTTGGCAGGCTAGGACACCGTCAGCAGCGCGCGCCGCACCCCAAGCAGGGACAGCGTCTATCGCAAGCCGATCGGTGTCCGAGGGGGGACTTGAACCCCCATGCCCCGTAAAGGGCACTAGCACCTCAAGCTAGCGCGTCTGCCAATTCCGCCACCCGGACGAGTGCTGCACGTGGGATGCGTGCGGCGCACAGCATAACGTTCGGGGGAGCGGGCTGTGGATACCGCTGCGTGTGGGCCGAGCAGCACGGCAAGATGACCTCATGCAGGACATTGAGCGCGAACTGTTGCAGCGCGAAGCCGTGGCCTTAACCCAAGACCTCATCCGCATCGACACCACGAACTTCGGGCCGTCGGAGGAGACGGTAGGAGAGGCGGAGGCGGCGGAGTTCTGCGCGGCTGCGCTACGCGAAACCGGCTGGGATCCCGAGGTCATCACCACTACCGGCGACACCCGCCGGGGCATGGTCCTGCGTATCTCGGGTACCGATCCGCAAGCCTGCGCATTGGTGCTGCACGGTCATCTCGATGTGGTTCCCGCCATCGCTGAGGATTGGTCCCACCCGCCCTACGCGGCAGAAATAGATGACGGTTTCATCTGGGGTCGCGGCGCCGTGGACATGAAGAACATGGACGCCATGATCCTTGCGGTGGCCCGACATTGGGGGAGAACCGGTGAGCGCCCGCGACGAGACATCATCGTGACGTTCTTTCCCGATGAGGAAGCCGGGATGGTGCACGGCTCCCAATGGTTCGTCGAAAACCGGCCCGAACTTTTTGCCGGTGCCACCGAAGCCATTGGAGAAGTCGGTGGATTTTCGTTGTCGATCCGCGATGACCTGCGGTTGTATCCGATCCAGACGGCCGAGAAAGGAATCAAGTGGTTGCGGCTGCGCGCCAGCATGCGTGCCGGACACGGGTCGATGATCCATGAGGACAACGCTGTGACTGAGTTGGCTGAGGCGGTAGCGCGGATCGGGCGTCACGACTGGCCGATACGGCGCACCAAGACCGTCGAGCGGTTCTTGGATGAATTGGCGCAGGCCTACGGCATCGATCTGGACGTCTCGGACACCGATGAGGTCCTTCGCCGGTTGGGCACGTTAGGAATGTTGGTGGGTGCAACGTTGCAGAACACAGCCAATCCCTCGATGCTGGAGGCTGGCTACAAAGTGAATGTGATCCCCACGGACGCCACCGCGCACATCGATGGTCGATTCCTACCCGGCTACGAAGACGAGTTCGACGAAACGATCCGTTCCCTGGTCTCAGAAAACATTGATGTCGAAGCGGTCAACAGCGATATTGCGATTGAGGCCCCCTTTGAGACCACAACGTTTGACCTAATGGCGAAGGTATTGCGCGAAGAAGACTCCGGCGCTCGTGCGGTGCCGTACATGATCAGCGGCGGAACCGACGCCAAGGCACTGACCCGGTTGGGGATCGACTGCTACGGCTTCTCCCCGTTACAAATGCCGGCAGACGTGGACTACTGGCGCCTGTTCCACGGGGTCGATGAGCGTGTTCCCGTTGCCGGGCTGGAGTTCGGGGTGCGCACGTTGCATCGCTTCTTGATGGCCTGCTGATCACCACGTGACTCACGTAGTGCGCATGACGCGGTACACGCGCCTGCGCAGCCGGTACTGACGCCGCCCATCGCGGAATATGCGGGTGCGGTCGAGTTCCCAGTGCCCGGTTTCGGCTGTCGCAGTGAGTAATTGCCGCGCCTGTTCTCGGGGGGTGTCCCGCGAGATGCTGACCTCGCGAAACTCCCAGGTGCTCGTCCGATGAGGCATCTGTTAACCCTACGACTCAGCGATGCTGCGCCCAGCCCGCTTCGGGATATCCCATGGGTGGCTCGGAGACATCTTCCAGCGCTGTGACGATCTCCTCCGGCAGTTCCAGCTCCTCGCTCGCTAAGGCCGAGATCAACTGGTTGGTGGTGCGGGCGCCGAGAATGGGTGCGACGACACCGGG
>DASYOJ010000287.1:0-3000 GCA_036007925.1 Candidatus Nanopelagicales bacterium | reverse complement strand
GTGGCGCGGACATCACCCCATTGTGCGCGAGACCCCCGACACCCGCCGCCCACCTTCCCCGTTGCGGCGTCAGGCGTGGCGGTCGACATTGAGATTTCGCGGCCACAAGCGCCGCAGGAACGGGTGGATTACGCGAGCACGGCGGACAGTTCCCCCAGGCGCGTGGGCAGCACCCGGTACCAGGTCCAATACCCGCGCTTCTCTGATGCAACAAGCCCCGCCTTCGATAACACCTTCAGGTGGTGACTGACCGTGGGCTGCGACAGGCCCAACGGCTCAGTCAGATCACACACGCACGCCTCGCAGTTCGGCAACGTGCGCAGCAGCGCCAGGATCTGTAACCGCGCCGGATCGGCCACCGCCTTCAACAGTGCAGCCAACTCCTCGGCGGTGGAACGATCGATTTGCTCTCCTAGACCGGAGGGGCAGCAGGCCGGGCCGGCTGCCTGCAGCCGAACACGGGAACTCGAAGACACGGGCACGCATCCATATTGACATAGATAAATATGGATGCCAAGGTTCCACACGTGCCGCGCCGGTTGTTCGCCGAGTACCTCGGCACCGCGATGCTCGTCGCCGCTGTCGTGGGCAGCGGCATCATGGGAACGCTTCTCACGAACGACGACGCAGTCGTCCTGATCCTCAATGCGCTCAGCACGATCCTCGCCTTAGGCGTCTTGATCTGGATGCTCGGCCCGATCTCCGGTGCCCACTTCAACCCCGCTGTTACCGCGGTCACCTTGGTCAAGCGCGAGATCAACCCGGGTGAAGGCATCGCCTTCATCGTCTTCCAGATCCTCGGTGGGCTTTCGGGTGTTGCCTTGGCCAACGTGATGTTCGACCTCCCCGCCTTCGATCCGTCCACCAATGCGCGCAACGGCTTGCCCATCTGGATCGGCGAGATCGTCGCCACCGCTGGCTTGATTCTCATCATTGGCGCGCTCACCCGCACCGGCCGCGGCCACCTCGGACCGATCCTCGTTCCCGCGTGGATCGGCTCTGCCTACTTCTTCACCTCATCGACATCCTTCGCCAACCCGGCGGTCACCATCGGTCGATCGATGACCGATACATTCACCGGCATCGCGCCGTCGGATGTTCTTCCCTTCATCGCCTTTCAGTTGATCGGAGCCGCCGTCGGGGCGCTGCTCACCGAGGTGCTGTACCCGCGCAAGCACCCCGAGCCGCTCGACCTGCCCGATCCCATCCATCAGAAAGGCTGAGATGTCTGACAAGCCCTCCGTCCTGTTCGTGTGCGTGCATAACGCCGGTCGCTCGCAGATGGCCGCCGCCTACCTCACGCACCTATCCGAAGGACGCATCGAGGTTCGCTCTGCTGGCTCCGCCCCCGGCGATGCCGTCAACCCGGCAGCAGTGGAAGCGATGGCCGAAGAGGGCATCGACATCAGTGCCGAGATCCCCAAGGTGCTCACCACCGAAGCCGTCCAGGAATCCGACGTGGTGATCACCATGGGATGCGGCGATACCTGCCCGGTCTTCCCCGGTAAGCGCTACGAAGACTGGGTACTCGAAGACCCGGCCGGCAAAGGCGTGGACTCCGTTCGCCCGATCCGCGACGACATCAAAGCGCGCATACAGACCCTGATCGACGAACTCCTCCCCAACTAACCCCGTTCGTGCGGCGGTTGTGGCCCCGGATTTTCAAATCCGAGGGCCACGCCTGACGCAGCAACGGGGAAGAGGGGGTTGGGGGGTACTTCGCGCTAGTTGACGGTCCACTTCGCAGTCGAGGTGTCATACATCACCGTGCGCGAACACACCACGCCACCAGATCCGTCATTCATCCACTGCGCCCAGGACACACCCCAGCCGCCGCTGCCAACACCCGACCAATCCATCGAGTCGCTGTAGCCGTCCTCACAGTTGCCACTCGCCGGCATCCCGAACTGCTGCATCACCGGCGCTGGTGCGGACCCCGAACTGCCAGACGAGCCCGAGTCACTTCCTCCACCACCTCCGGAAGTCACATCTAGTCGGCCATCCGTCGAGCGATCCGCTCCGATGAAGGCAATCAATGCATCCGGGGTGGTCGGCACAGTCAAAACAACACTCTGCCCAGCACTCTCGGTATACCCGTTGCTGTCCCAGCGGTAACCGTAGGTGCTTCCGGTGCACTTCCCCGATCCATCCGGCGTCGAAAAGGTGAGTGTGAATGAGTCACCTACAGCGCCTGTGACCTCGGTGACCTCGGTGCTATGCCCGCTATCACTGTAGAACTTCACAACGTCGTTATTGCAGTAGACATAGACCGTCGACGGATTCGCAGCAGCGTGCGCGGGTATGGCGAGGGTGATGGTGCCGGCGGCTAGGCCGAGTGATGCGAGGACGGCGAGTGCACGACGCATGCGGGTGGTCTCCTTGAGCGCGAGGGGCGGGGCGCTCAGAACCTAGATGCGTGCGGCAACGAATGCCTAACCAAAAAGCGGTTCAAGAAAAACTGTAGGGAATCCCGAACATGAAGTGTTCGGAATACCGAATATAAATCTGACGTAAGTCTGAAGCAGATTATTGGGTAAAGACGATGGGGTCGCACCTGTCGGTGCGACCCCATCGCGGGAGGCGGTGTTGCTGGTCGTGCGAGTTGAGGCTTAGTAGCGGTAGTGGTCGGGCTTGTATGGGCCGGCCACGTCCACGCCGAGGTACTCGGCCTGCTGCTTGTTCAGCTCGGTGAGGTGGACGCCGAGTGCATCGAGGTGCAGGCGGGCGACCTTCTCGTCGAGGTGCTTGGGCAGCGTGTAGACGCCGATCGGGTACTCATCGAGCTTGGTGAACAGCTCGATCTGCGCGAGCACCTGGTTCGTGAAGGAGTTGCTCATCACGAATGACGGGTGACCGGTGGCGTTGCCGAGGTTCAGCAAGCGGCCCTCGGACAGCACGATGATGCTGCGGCCGTCTTCGAAGGTCCACTCATCGACCTGCGGCTTGATGGTCTTGCGCTTGATGCCCGGCAGAGCGGCAAGGCCGGCCATGTCGATCTCA
>DASYOJ010000286.1:0-1618 GCA_036007925.1 Candidatus Nanopelagicales bacterium | reverse complement strand
GTCCAACTGGGATCGGCCTTGGCCTGGTACCAACCTCGGGCGGTGTGATCGCCTGTGTAGGAGGAGTCCCAGTGGCCCGGTGAGGAGGAATTCACCCCCGGAGCCTATCTTTCGCTACCGACATAATGTGCATTATCGGTTCACGCACGGTAGGCATCGCGCCGGTGGCTCACTCGGATAATCATGACCATGACGATTGCGTCCTCGATGCGGTAGATCACGCGGTATTTCCCACGCCGCGCGGCCCACCTTCCTTCGAGTTGGCCTCGCAGAGGCCTACCAACACGATGCGGATCCGCAGACATCGGCCCACTGATGAATTCTCACACAGCCGCGGCAACCGGATCCGGCAAAGTCGTTTCCAGGGCACGCCTTGCGGGCCGACAGTTGCGCCGTCACATTCGCCAACGATGTCCCTGTCATGACCTGAACTCCGGTCATATGCGGCGGGTCTGCCAACAGTGCACGCGTGAGAGTGCCCTACTTCGTGTAGACCACCGTCACGCGAGCTGAGCGAGCCTCATCCGATGGCGCATCCAGAACTCCGCGCCCACGCACCGTGTACTTGGCGTCGACACCCTGTGAGCGCAGGTATCTCGCCACGCTGCGGGCCCGCGCCAAAGACAAGGACTGATCGTTGGCCGTGGTCGAAGACGCCTGAACGTAGCCGGTGATCCGCACTGTTTGCGCCGAACCCTTCACGGTCCGAACCAAGCGGTTCAACTTCTTCTTGTCCGCTGAGTCCAAGGTCGACGATCCGCGACCGAAGTAGACCGTGGTGTTTACCCGGGCTGTTTCCTGCGCCTGTGGCTGCGGCGTGGAGCCTTCGCCTGGCGCGATGATCCGCAAGCCCGCGGACACCGCGAGCGGTAAGCCATCACGCGCGGTGCCGGAGTTCTGCAGGGTGTGATCCCCCAGCTCCAGCTCCTCCGGCAATTCCAGAAGTGACGTGTAGGCGCCGTTCTCATCGGTCAACACCATGCCAACGAACGTTGCCTCACTGAAAGCCCACACCTGAACCATCGAATTGGGCTGGAAGCCCTCGCCTCCGACCCGAACGAAGCCTTCTTCCTCGATTTCGATCGCACCATCGGGGCCTAACTGCTGCAGTCCGTCAGCATCGACGGCCTGGATCGAAGTAAGCGACTCCCCCACCCTGATCTGCACATCGGTTCCATCGACGCGATCCACGGAGAACACCAGCGGGTTGCCCTCAGCATCGGTCGCCGACGCCTCACCGGGAGTGACCTGCGGCAACGGACCATCAGCGGTTGGCACCGGAGCAACCGCCGGTGCGATCTGCGCACCCACCGCCAACGAGATGGGCGCACCAGAGGCATCCGTGCCATCAAGTTGCAGATAGCCGGGACCAACCGGTGCATCGACGGGAATCGACACCGACGCATCCAGCGTTCCGTCCGGACCGGTTGTCAACGTATCGACCAGGACCCACGTGCCACCCTGGTTCAGCACGTACACCTCAACTTCAGTGTTCGCGCTGAAGCCAGACGTCTGCAGCGCCAACGGAACATCCGGTGCAATAACCAACACATTCGGTGAACGCGGCCAACCAACCTGCGGGCCAACCAACGACACACCCACATCACCGGCTGTCACC
>DASYOJ010000285.1:0-3360 GCA_036007925.1 Candidatus Nanopelagicales bacterium | reverse complement strand
GGTCATCGACCGTTACCCCGAAGTACTGGGCGGTGGCGGCCATGATCTGTCCAGCGGTGATCTCCGGGCCGGTTTCTGAGGGCAGCAGGTCCTTAAGCACGATCTCGGTGATGGTTAAGTCGACGGGCTGTCGGTTCAGTGAGGCGAACGCTGTGACCCGGATTAATGCACCTTCCAGCTCACGGATATTCGTGGTGATTTTGGAGGCGATGTATTCCAACACTTCCGGCGGGGCTACCAACCGCTCATGTTTGGTCTTCTTCCGCAAGATGGCGATACGGGTTTCGAGGTCCGGTGGCTGGATGTCGGTGATCAATCCCCACTCAAAGCGCGAACGCATCCGGTCTTCAAACTCCTGGAGTTGCTTAGGAGGAAGATCCGACGTGATGACGATCTGTTTATTAGCGTTATGCAACGTATTGAAGGTGTGAAAAAACTCTTCCTGTGTCTGGACTTTTCCACTCAAGAACTGAATGTCATCCACGAGCAGCACATCGGTTTCTCGATATCGCCGCTGGAAGGCCGCGGCTTTATCGTCACGAATGGAGTTAATGAACTCGTTGGTGAATTCCTCGGAGCTGACGTAACGCACGTGCGTTCCCTTATACAACGTGCGCGTGTAGTGACCGATGGCGTGCAGCAGGTGCGTTTTACCCAAACCCGAACCGCCGTAGATGAACAGCGGGTTATAGGCCCGAGCGGGTTGTTCGGCTACGGCTACCGCTGCTGCGTGTGCGAAGCGATTGCTGGAACCAATCACGAAGGTGTCGAAGATGTATTTGTCGTTCAGGCGACCGTCGCCGCTGCGGGTATCGGGTGAACCGGTACCGGGTCGAGCCGAGGTATCGGTTTCCGTGAGAGAGGAAGGAGCCGCGGTGGTGGCGTGCTCTGACCGGGTGGTGGCGAGTTCATCGGCGTACGTGGCATCAGCCATCTCGTCGGTGGTCGTTTCGTCTACCGCGGGGGTGATGGTGGGGTCGACGGTGACAGCCAGGCGAACCTCCTGGCCGATCGTTGCGGTGAGGGCACGCACCACGATCGGGCGCAGCCGGGTCTCGAGCACGTCTTTGGTGAACTCATTGGGGGCCGCCACCAAAGCGGTATCGCCAACTAAGCCCAGGGGTTGGGTGAGGGTGACAAAGGCGCGTTGCTGGGCGGGAAGCTCGGTTTCGGACAAGCTAGCCAAGGCCGCTGCCCAGTAGGGGGCAAGGTCGTTATCCTCAGCCACGCCGCACACCTTCCCCGTTCATCAGCAATTTGTCCACATGGTTATCCACAGGTGTGGATGCCGAGTGGATACCATAGCCATGGCCGGTGTGGATACACAAGGCGGTGGTGATAATCGGTCCGGGGAGCGACCCGGTTTGACCGCTGCGGCAGGCGGGTCGTAGCCTTAGACGCTCTTTCGATGTCCGGCCTGTCGAGGGAGTTTGTCACCGGCCGGTCTTTCCCAGGAGCAGTCCATGAAGCGCACTTTCCAGCCGAATAACCGGCGGCGTGCCCGCAAGCACGGTTTCCGGGCTCGGATGCGCACCCGGGCCGGACGCTCCATCTTGGCGAGCCGGCGGTCTAAGGGCCGCACCCGGCTGTCCGCCTAGTCGGCTCGGGCGCTGGGCAATGTTGCCCCGGGCGTCTCGTCTTACCCAGGCGGCGGATTTTCGTCGCACCATTCGCGCTGGTCACAAAGCCCGGACCTCCACGGTTCTTGTCCATGGTTTGCTGCAGCCAGGAAGCGCCGCACCGCGGGCCGGCGTGACGGTGAACAAAGCTGTGGGCGGCTCGGTGACCCGCCATTACGTAGCCCGAGTCATCCGGCACGCGTTGGTGGATGCTTTGAGCCAGGCCCCCGAAGGATCGATGTGGGTGGTGCGCGCCTTGCCAGCTGCTGGGGAACGGGCGTCTGGGCATCAGGTGGCGCACGACGTGCAGCGGGGGTTTGCGGAAATCCTGGAATCGGCACGGTCGGGTCGATGAAGCAGCTTCAGGCAGCAGGGCGCGGGGCGCTGTGGGTATGGGACCACACGCTTGGTTGGGTTGTGCGCGCGGCCTTTCTCGCACTCATCTGGCTCTACCAGCGGGCGATCAGCCCGCTACTACCGCCGAGTTGCCGCTTCCACCCGAGTTGTTCGGCCTATGGATTCCAGGCGATCACGGTGCATGGATCGGCGAAGGGCTTAGCCTTGGCGATCTGGCGTCTACTACGGTGCAACCCGTGGAATAGAGGCGGGCTGGATCCGGTTCCTGATCCCGGTCGCTGGCTTCCACCGATCTATCCTGACGGACGCGAACGTCCTTCGCGGGTAGAGAGCACGGTGAGACAGTGAGACCGGAATGATCTGCACGACTGGCCTGATAACGCAGCGGTGGCTGCCCGGACGGAGACCGACGTAACGCATGGCGATCTTGGAGTTGCTCGACGTCCCGGTGAGTTGGGTGTTGGTTCAGTTCTACACCTTCTTCAGTTTGTTCATGGATCCCTCCAGTGGATGGACCTGGGCGGCATCGATCGTCGGCCTGGTGATCTTGATGCGGATCTTGCTGATTCCGCTGTTCGTCAAGCAGATCAAGGCCCAGCGCGGGCTACAGATCATCCAGCCGCAGATGAAGGAAATTCAAAAGAAGTACGCCGGGGATCGCGAACGCCAATCCCAAGAAATGATGAAGTTGTACCGGGAAACCGGGACGAACCCGCTGGCGTCCTGCCTCCCGATCCTGTTGCAGGCGCCAATCTTCTTCGGACTGTTCCGCGTCTTGCAATACGGCATCGCGCAGGAACAACCCATCGGTGTGTTCGCGTGGACGCAGTACCGCGACCTGGTGAGCATCGCGCACGACGCGACGATTTTCGATGTGCCGTTGTGGGCAACGCTGTGGTTGGCCAACGAGGTGCAAACCGAAACGGGGACCAGCGCGCTCACGGTTCGCATTCTTGCTGTCATCTTGATTATCGCGATGAGTACAACGACGTTCTTGACCCAACGCCAACTAATCGTGAAGAACACCGCGCCGAACAACCCGATGGTGCGTCAGCAAAAGATCTTGTTGTACGTCTTCCCGGTGGTCTTCGCCGTGGGCGGTGTGAACTTCCCGATCGGCGTGCTCATCTACTGGTTCACCACGAACCTGTGGTCGATGGGTCAACAGTTCTACGTCATCCGGAACAACCCGCAGCCCGGGACACCTGCCTTCGAGGCCCTGGAAGTCCGTAAGAAGGAAAAAGCCGCGCGCAAGGCGGCGCGTAAGGGCGGCGCAACCTCAGGTGGCGGAACCGAGACACAAGCCGAGGGCGAGGAAGTTCCCGACGAGGCGTCGGAAACCCCGAAACGTGTGCAGCCGAAGAAGGCGCCGCGCAGCAAACGA
>DASYOJ010000284.1:0-3596 GCA_036007925.1 Candidatus Nanopelagicales bacterium | reverse complement strand
GTGGGGGCACCGGCCTCCGGTGGTGGCGACGGCAAGGTCAGTATCAACAGCGCCGATGCCACAGCGTTGGAACAACTGCCCGGTGTGGGGCCGGTCATCGCCGAACGCATCGTGGAGTGGCGCACGAAGAATGGCCCGTTTCGATCCGTAGCCGAACTTGCCGAAATCTCCGGCATCGGCCCCGCGATGGTCGAGCGCATCGAAGACCAGGTCCGCATGTGACCGACATCCGCCTGGTGCCGCCGGCGTTGGCGGCCTGGGCGATGTGCGCGGCGGTGTTGCTCGGCACCGCCGAGATCACCGATCCAACGCGCCGGTACACCGCGGCGCTCGCCGTTGTCATCGCAACCGTGGTTGCAGCCACGATCGCTCTATTCGTGCTGCGCAACCGGCCGACCGCGTTCGTGGCGATCGCTGCCGCCGCGGTAGCCGTGGTCAGTGCTGGAGCGCAGGTGATCGCGTGGAACGCCCCCGCACTGTCGGAAGTCATGCGCCACCAGGTGCAGGTGCATGCGCACGTTGATGGACCGCTTCGCACGGCGCTGGCCGTGGCCTATCTACCGATCCGCACGACGGTGATCGAAACCGATCAGGCACTGCTTATTGATGTTCCGGTCACCCTCGCGCTGCCGCAGGATCGGTTAGCGCCATACGAGCTGGACAACCCGTGGCCGGTGGGCACCCAGATAGTGGTGACCGGGCGTATCCGGCCAGCCGGCGGATCGATACGCACTGCCGGCTACCTCGACGTCTCCGATCCGCAGGACATCACGATCGTGCAAGAACCTGGGCTGATCGATCGGGTGGCCGAGCGGATGCGCCGGGCATTGCAGGGGAGTTTGCCCGCCCACCCCGAAGGCGGATCGGCGCTCGTGGCCGGTTTGGCAACCGGGGATGAGGAAGCGATGTCACCGGAGCAGATGGATCACATGCGCGCGAGTGGCTTGGCGCATCTCACGGCCGTTTCCGGCGGCAACGTGGCGATCGTCGTGGGTGCGGTGCTGGGCCTGGCGTGGTGGCTACGGGTGCCGGTCCTAGCGCGGATCGCACTGGCATTGGGATCCCTGGGCTTTTATGTGGTGCTCGTCCACCCGCAGCCGAGCGTGCTTCGAGCCGGGGTCATGGGTGCAGTGGTGGTCGCCTCGCTGGTGATCGGTGGTCGCCGTCCTGGCCCGTCGGTCCTGGCCACAGCAGTGCTGGTCTTGGTCATCGCGGCGCCGCCACTAGCTCTTAGTTGGGGCTTCGCCCTCTCTGTTGCAGCCACCGGCGGCATCGTGATGCTCGCACCCATGATTCGAGCGCGAATCGAGGCGACCGCGTGGGGTGCACGGTTGCCGGCCGCAGTCACCATCGCCGCGTCCTTGACCTTGTCGGCGCAACTGGCCACCGCCCCGGTGCTCGTGGCGATGGGAGTCAGTGTCGGTATCGCTGCGGTGCCGGCGAACCTGTTGGCGATGCCGGTGGTGCCGATCGTGACCATCACCGGATTGCTGGCCGCGATCCTGGGAGCGATCCCCGGGCTTATGCCACTCGCGAACGTGGTGGCGTTCGCTGGCGCCTGGGTTGCCGAGTGGATCGCACAGATCGCACGCATCGCCGGCGGCATTGACATTTTGCGTTTTCGTGGATCCCCGATCGCCGCGCTTATTGCCGTGCTGGCAGTGGTCGTCGCGGTAGTCGCCTGGCGCCGCGGCCGGCGCGCTCCGGTGGCGATCGTCAGCGCCGCGCTGGCCTTCGCCGCGGCGTTGTGGGTCGTCTTCCCACCCGAACGTCGGGCGTGGCCACCGGCCGATTGGCTGATGGTGCAGTGCGATGTCGGCCAAGGCGATGGCTTCGTGATCGCCGATTCACCCGACAAACGCAGCGCCGTGGTGATCGATACCGGGCCGACAGCACGCGACATCGACCGTTGTCTCAGCGATCTGGATATCACGCGCGTTTCAGCTTTGGTGCTCACGCATTTCCACGCCGATCATGTCTCGGGCCTCGAAGGGGTGTTATCGGGTCGGGACGTTGCTGCTGTGTTCGCTAGCCCGCTGGATGAGCCATCCTCGCAAGTGTTCGGGGTGCAGCAAGCGTTGCGTGAACGCGGGTTGGAATTACGACGCCTCACCGCCGGTGCCCACCTGAAAATCGGTGACGGAAACTATCGCGTGCTGTGGCCGCGACGCATCATCGCAACGTCTGGAACCTCGAGCGGTTCCCTGGCGAACAACGCGAGCCTGGTCATCGATGCACGCGTGCACGGCCTGCGGCTGCTGCTCACCGGCGATATCGAACCACCTGTTCAAGCGGCGCTGCTTGGCGAAGTCGGTGGCTTCGACATCGCCAAAGTGCCCCACCACGGCTCTGGCCACCAACACCCGGATTTCGCGGCATGGGCCGATGCCGATGCAGCACTGGTCAGTGTGGGGGCGGACAACAGTTTCTCCCATCCAGCGCCGAGCACCCTGCAGGCTTGGCAACACACCGGCGCACTTATCGCGCGCACCGACTGGCACCGCGATATCGCGGTGGTGCACCAGCCCTTGGCAGGCGATCGCACGGCCGGGAACCGGTGGGCGATCGTGCCGAGGCGGGGATCGGTGGAGTGATCCATGCCATGCTGAGCCCACTATGAGCCAACCGGCCCGCATCACACTGCTTCGCGGCGGGGAAACCGCGCTCGTTGATCGCGCCTTGGGTGAATCGGTGCGCGGGATCAGGCGGCAAGCACCGCAGGCCGATCGCATCGTGGTCGATGCCTCAGATGAGGGTTCGGCCAATGATCTACGCCAAGCGTGCGCACCGACGTTGTTCGGCGAGGACCTCATCGTGCACGTCGTCAATCTGCAAAGCGGCGACGACGCTTTCGGGCAGGCCCTTGCTGAGGTGCTCGGCGAGCAACCCGACAACGTGTGGTTGATCGTGCATCACGACGGCACAGCCGGAGGCAAGCGGCTGCTGGAAGCCGTCCGCGGCGCCGGTGCACTCGAAGTTGAGTGTTTAGCGGTGAAGAAGGGCAAACCTGCGATCGAGGTGATCACCAAGGAGTTCACCCGCCAGCGGCGGCATGCCACGGCGGACGCCGTGCACGTGCTGTACGAAGCAGTGGGCCACGACATGCCCATGCTCTTCGCGGCAGTCAGCCAGCTAGTGGCCGACGTTCCCGATGATCCGATCACCGAAGATCACGTGCGCGACTATTTCGCCGGGGTGGCCGATGTAGCCGGGTGGAAGATCGCCGAACAGGTCTGGCAGCGCAAACCGTCTGCGGCGCTGGAATCGGTGCGGCACGCCGCCGCGGCCGGTCACGACGCCGGCGTGGGCATCATGAGTGTGCTGGCGATGTCCTCGGCGCTGCGGGACATCATCCGCGTGGGCGGTATGGGCCCGGGGGCTGCAGAATCGGATGTGGCCCGGGAACTGGGCATCCCACCGTGGAAGGTGAAGCTGCTACGCGCCCAGTGGTCGCGGTGGAGTGGCGATCAGCGCCGGTTAGCGGCATCACTCATCGAGCTGGCCGACGCCGAAGCGATGATGAAAGGTGGGCTGCGCCCCGGTGAATCGCTCGACGCCGAGCAAAAGTTGTATGCGCTAGAAAAACTGGTCGTGAA
>DASYOJ010000283.1:0-1542 GCA_036007925.1 Candidatus Nanopelagicales bacterium | reverse complement strand
GCATTCGGCTGCGCCAGCAGCGCTGTGATGATGCGTGGTCCGTACAGATCCACCGAGGAGTAGTTGTTCGCGTCGTCCTCTCCCTCCCACGTGGGCGCGTAGGTGAAGGTTGTGCGCGTGCTCTCCGGGAGCGCCGCTTCGACGTTCAAATCCAGTTGGGGGCGACCGACCCGCACGAGGTGGGAATCGTCAAACCAGGCGATCGCTGCCCGGTGGCGGTCAACGGCGGCTTGCCCGGCGACGAACACTTTGTCGTAGGCCTTCGCCTGGTTGCTCACCATGCAGATCTTGTCGCTCTCACCGTGGTTCACGTGGATATGAACCGCGCGCTGGAAGGACAGAGCCTGGAAGTTCGTCCACCCATTATTGACGTAGACGACGGCCCGGAAGTCGGCGCGATCCAAAAGCGCCATCAAGTCCTCGTAGCGTGGAACGAGGACGACTTTGAGTTTCGTGCGGACTCTGAGGGCGTTGTAGGCCTCGACCTGGCGAACGATCACCAGTGTGCGCAGATCCTGTTGGGCCTCGAACACCGGTAGCCACTGCGTGAGTTGGTAGAGCTTGGGCGGGCCGTCTGGGAAATACAGCGCAATGTCGGCGCTGGGGATGTCCTCGAGGGTGAATCCGGCTGTTTCGGCCTGACCGAATTCGCGCATTCGCCGGGCCAGGCTGCGAGCCGCTCTCTTGCCTTGGCGGCTAAGCCAGGAGTCGTTTGCGGGGGTGGTAGGCACAGTTGGCCTATCGTAAAGGCCGTGCGCTCCCTCTGGGAGCACCGTCAGGTGCTCCGCATGTTGGTCTTGCGGGACCTGCAAAAGAAGTACACCCGCTTCCGGCTGGGCTATCTGTGGACGCTCTTGGAGCCCCTGGGTATGAGTTTGGTCCTGTGGCTGGTGTTCTCCGTGCTTCTGGGGGCCCGCGCCCTAGGCCTGCAGCCCTACCTGCTGTTCTTGTCGGTCGCGATCTTGCCCTGGTGGTGGTTCGCCACCGGTATCGGTGCTTCCACCCGTATTTGGCGAAAGACCGGAGCACAACTGCGCATCAGCACGCTGCCGACCCAACTGTGGGTGATGCGCACCATGCTGGTCGCCCTCATCGAGTTCATCTTTTCCCTACCGGTCATCTTGTTGGGAATCGCGCTCACCGGATTCTTACCAGGTCCGTTGATCGTGCTATTTCCCATCGGCATCCTTGTGCAGTTCCTACTGATGTACGGGCTGGCCCTGCTCATTGCTTCGGCGTCGGTCGTCTTTCCCGATGTGGCGCGGTTGGTGCGCATCGTGATCCGCGCGATGTTCTACCTGTCCCCAGTGCTGTACTCAGTGTCGAATATCCCTGCGGGGGCACAGTTCCTCGCCTCCTTCAACCCGCTCGTGGGAGTCCTGGGTCTCTATCGGATCGGATGGTGGCCAGAAGAGGCATCAAGCTTTGTGGGCTATGGCATCTCACTGGGCTTGTGCGTCGGGATCTTCGTACTCGGCTTGATTACCTTCAAGAAGTTCGAGCCCCGGATCCTGAAGGAGGTGTGAGGTGGCACGGGTAGCT
>DASYOJ010000282.1:0-5010 GCA_036007925.1 Candidatus Nanopelagicales bacterium | reverse complement strand
TCGCCCGCACCTTCGGCACCGCGAACGGAACCGCCAGCTCGCTCTCGGCCAGCGGTGAGTCCTCGACCCCGGGACCGGATCTGGCATGAGCCTGCAGCACATCTTGGTTCTTTCCGGTGGGCTTTCCCCCGAACGCGATGTTTCGTTGCGTTCGGGGCGCCGGGTGGCCGATGCGATCCGTAGCGTGCGACCGCACTGGGAGGTCAGCGAAGCAGACGTCGATGCGTCGTTACTCCCGAGTCTGGGCGAGCACCGACCTGATTGCATCGTGCCGTTGTTGCATGGCGCCGCTGGTGAAGACGGCGCGTTGCGCGATGTGTTGGAAACATTGGATATCCCGTTCGTGGGATCGAGTGCAACCGCGTGCCGGTTGGCGTTCGACAAACCCGTGGCGTCGTCGTTGATCTCCGGCACCGGGATTGCGGTTCCGGAATTCGTCGTGTTGCCGCAATCCACGTTCCGCGAACTCGGTGCCCCGGCGGTGATGGAGGCAGTCGCCGAACGCATCGGTTTCCCCCTCGTGGTCAAGCCCACCCGAGGTGGGAGCGCCCTGGGGGTCTCGATCGTGCACAGCGCCAACGAACTACCACCGGCGATGGTCTCAGCCTTCGCCTACGGCGATACCGCGATGATCCAGCGCTACATCGACGGCACGGAAGCGGCCGTAGGCGTCATCGACAACGCCAACGGGCCACGGGCACTACCGGTGGTGGAGATCGAACCCGAAGGCGACTTGTATGACTATCACGCCCGGTACACTGCCGGCACCACCGAGTTCTTCTGCCCCGCACGCTTCGATGACGACACCACCGCCGCTGTCCAGGAAGCTGCGATCACCGTGCACGCGGCCTTGGGCCTATCGGATGTATCACGCACCGACATGATCGTCGATCGCGAAGGCACCGTGTGGTTCCTGGAGGTCAACGTGGCGCCGGGCATGACCGAGACATCGCTACTGCCGCAATCCATCTCTGCGGCCGGCCTTTCTGTCGGCGAAGTCATCGCGTCCTTCATTGAATCTTGAGTTTCATCACTACTGCTTCCGCCTGTTCGATTAATCGCTCCATACTCCGGATCATTCGAGTCAATGTGTCTTTGTCTATGGGATTCATCCCGTAATGAGCCTGGGCTTTATCTCTGACCAGGATCGTCAAGTCACGTGCTGCCTTTGGGTTAAAGGTCTTGAGGAGTGCGATTCGTTGGGGTACGTGGGCGGGCGATGTCTTGACGACTCGACCCCTTTTGGAACTCACCCATTGAGTTTCGAATCAGTCAACAACCAGGGTCAAGTACTCGCCAAAGATGTGGATAGCGTCCTTCTGTACCTCGGTCACCAGTGGATCGTCGTGGGTGTGCATCTCAAGCCACGTTGATCGCGGAAAATCTAGCCACTGAACCGGGTTACCCAACGTGTTCTCAAGGATCTCTGCACTGCGCGTCAACTGGTGATCCCAGGCCTGTGGATCCTCGGCTTCGTGCACAACCAGAAGATCAATGTCACTCCTGACAGATCCATCACCTCTGGCAAAGGAACCAAATGCGGTCACGCTCAACGGTGGAACTTCCCAAGCTGCGACCTCGGTCGTGATCCGGTCCAGTGTGGATTCGCGGACACACGCGAGGGCCAGCAAACTTGCGGTCATCAGGTGCTCGTAGTTCATAGAACACATCACGGCTCGTCCGGCGTGCTGCTGGATCACCACCCCGCGCTCGGCCCAGTGGTTGACCCAGTGTTGCGTTCGCGCCAACGAGACCCCTGACACGCGTGCGAGTTGTCGGATGCTCATGGCACCTGAGGTCCTGTTCAGCGTGGCAAGCAAAGCAGCGGGAACGTGTGCCAGACCCACATCGCTGGGATCCCCGAGGTTCATAATGCTCCCTATGTTCGCAAAACTAGATCATTTGTACTATTTTTGCGAACATAGGTCAAACGGGGCGTACTCAGTCGATTTCGTCGACGATGCGGCGTAGGTCCTCAGCGTCGGCGAACTCGATCACCAAGGAGCCACGCGCTTTGGCTCGGGCCAGCCCGGTTACCTGCACCCGGGTGTCCAGCCGATCAGCGATCCGACCGGTGAGTTCAGCGATGAGGTCGGTGAGTTCGTCGCTGCGCGGGGTGCGCGAGCGTTGTTTGCGTTCGCGGGTGGAATCGGAGCCCTCATCGAGCATCACCAGTTCCTCGAGTGCGCGCACGCTGATGCCCTCGGCAATCACTTTGGTGGCCATCGCATCCATGCGTTCAGGGGATTCCAATGTCAGCAGCGCCCGCGCATGACCAGCGCTGAGGACTCCGGCGGCCACCTTGGATTGCACAGCGGTCGGCAATTTCAATAGCCGCAGCGTGTTGGAGATCTGCGGGCGCGAGCGCCCGATGCGGGTGGCAAGTTCTTCTTGCGTGCATCCGAAATCGGCGAGCATCTGGGAGTAGGCGGCAGCTTCTTCGAGGGCATTCAAATCGGCGCGGTGCAAGTTCTCCAAGAGTGCATCGCGCAACATGTCGGCGTCATCGGTGGTGCGGATGATCGCCGGGATCGTGGCAAGTCCGGCGTCTTTGGTGGCGCGTAGGCGTCGTTCCCCGGCGATCAACTCGAAGGTGTCATCCCCGAGCGGGCGTACCACCACCGGTTGCAACAAGCCGATCTCCTTGATGGAAAAGGAAAGTTCGGCGAGTGCTTCCTCATCGAAAACACTGCGAGGTTGCTGGGGGTTGGGGCTGATCGATGTGACATCGAGTTCGGCGTAGCGCGCATGCGCCGAAGCGTCCGAAACCGTTGCGGTTACTGGCTTTTTCGCTGGCACTTTTTCTACAGGCGGGTTCGACTCGTCCGATGTGGGGATCAACGCCCCGAGGCCTTTTCCAAGTCCGCGCTTAGCCATGGGATTCCTCCGCAGTGAGAGTAGAGGCACCAGCACCGATCGCGTGGAGTTGCTCGGCAACTTCGCGGTAGGCGATCGCACCGGAGTTGGTTGGGTCGTAACTGATCACCGAAAGGCCGTGGGAGGGTGCTTCAGATACGCGCACCGAACGCGGCACAACGGTGTCCAAGACGCGCGCGCCGAAGTGGGTGCGCACTTCATAGGCAACTTGGGACGCCAACCGGGTGCGTCCGTCGTACATCGTGAGCACGATCGCACTGACGCGTAAATCGGGGTTCAAGTGCGCGGCCACCATGTCCACGGTGCGCAGCAGTTGCGATAGGCCCTCGAGGGCGTAGTACTCGCATTGGATCGGCAACAGCACTTCGCGGGCGGCCACCAATCCGTTCAGAGTCAACAGCCCCAAGCTGGGCGGGCAGTCGATGAGGACGTAGTCGATGGGGGCGCTTTGTTCGCAGGCGGTGAGGTACTCCGTCAGCGCCTCGCGGAGCCGATACTCCCGGCGGGGGGCGTCCACCAGTTCGATCTCCGCCCCGGCGAGGTCGACGGTGGCGGGGGCACCAAGCAAACCCGGGATATCAGGACATTCTGTGACAATATCGGTCAAAAGGGTGTCGGTGGTGAGGACGTCGTAGATGTCGGGCACCCCTTCGGAGTGGTCGATGCCCAACGCGGTGGAGGCATTGCCTTGTGGGTCGAGGTCGATCACCAGGACCCGGTGGCCGGCCAGGGCCAGCGCGGCAGCGACATTCACGGTGGTAGTGGTCTTGCCCACCCCACCTTTTTGGTTCGCGATAGTGATGACCCGGGTCACGGGGCTCCCACCGGCCAACCGAGGCCTGAGGGGGTTCCGGGCTCGTGGCGTTCTGGGTCGTCGCGTGTTTCACGGGAAACATCGCTCGGCCAGCCCAGGCCGGAGGGGCGCACGTCGGGGGTGGTGGTCACGGGCGTCATTGTGCACCCACCTTCCGGGCGAGGACCACGGTGGTGGGCGGATCCACCACGCCGGTACCGCTCATCACCACGCGGGCATCCACCAGGCCGGCCGCGCCTAATTGCTCCGCATCCCGCTGAATTTCCTCCTGCGCCGAGGCACCCTTCAGGGCCGCCAGGATCCCTCCGTCGGACAGCAATGGCCCGGCCCACTGGGCGATCGTCCCCAGCGGGGCCACCGCCCGGGCGGTAACCACGTCCACACCCCCGGCGCGGTCGGCCACCTCCTCAGCGCGGGCGCGCACGACCGTCACGTGCTCGCTCAGACCCAGTTCGTGCACGCATTCGGTCAGGAAGGTGACCCGGCGTAGTAGGGATTCGATGAGCACCACCTGCAGGTCGGGACGAGCCAGCGCCCAGACCAAACCTGGTAGCCCCGCACCGCTTCCGATGTCGGCCACCCGGGAGCCGTGCGGGATCAGCTCCTCGGCTGGGTCGGCCACGACCGCACAATTCAGAACGTGGCGATCCCAAATCCGCGGCGCCTCGCGGGGGCCAAGCAACCCACGCTCGGTGCCCGGGCCTATCAGCAGATCGACGTAGGCGTGCAGGCCTCCGGCAGCCGGTGCCAACCACGCGGGCAGCTCCGGTGGGGGTGTTTCACGGGAAACCATTTAGGACACGCGGATGACGACCCGGCGCTCGGGCTCCTCGCCCTCCGATGCACTCAGCAACCCGGCCTCGGCCACCACGTCGTGCACGACCTTGCGCTCGAAGGGGTTCATCGGGCGCATCGACACCGGCGCCGCCGTCCGCTGCGCCTCGGCGATCGCGGTACGCGCAGCCTCTTGCAACTGGCGTCGTTGCTCGGCGCGAAAGCCCGCGATGTCCACCATGAGCCGAGACCGCTCCCCGGTCTCCCGGGCCACGGCCAGCCGGGTCAATTCCTGCAGCGCCTGCAGCACCTCACCGTCTTTGCCCACCAGGTGACTGAGCTCACCGCTCTTCACTTCGATCACCGAAACCAAGGCGCGCTCGCCTTCGACATCGATGTCGATATCCCCATCGGCGTCGATGATGTCCAGTAGCGCCTCGAGGTAATCGGCGGCCACATCGCCTTCTTCTTCCAAGGTCGGCCCCGCCGCGGCGGGCTTTTCCTCGATATTCGCTTCGGTTTCGGTCGTCTCGCTCACGTGTGCA
>DASYOJ010000281.1:0-1702 GCA_036007925.1 Candidatus Nanopelagicales bacterium | reverse complement strand
CTGCACCCACGGCTTGGTGGTTTCGATGCGATCGGAGAGTTCCTTGATCAGGGCGTCGGTGTTGGCGCGGCGCCAATCGGCCCGGGTGGCGTATTGGGTTCCGTATTGCCGGTACGTCTTCTTGTCCTTGAAGGGTTTGCCCGAGCCTGGGTAAGGGTAGAAGTAATCGTCGAAATGCACGCCGTCGATGTCGTAGCGCTCGACTGCTTCCATGATCGTGTCGACCACGTGCGCACGGACTTCAGGCACGCCCGGGTTGTAGTACCACTTGCCGTCCTTGCGCACGACCCAATCGGGGTTGAGCTTGGCCGGGTGATCGGGCGTGAGGTTCTTCAGCGATTTGGTCATCGTCACCCGGTAGGGGTTGAACCAGGCGTGCAGTTGCAGGCCGCGGGCGTGGGCTTCTTCGACTGCGAAAGCCAGCGGGTCATAGCCCGGGTCTTCGCCTTGCGTGCCGGTGAGCCAGCGGGACCACGGTTCTTTGTCGCTTGGCCAGAAGGTGTCCGCTGTGGGGCGCACTTGGAGGACCACAGCGTTGAAATTGTTCCTCTTCGCAAGGTCGAACCAGTCGATGAGTTGTTGCTGCTGCGCCTGGGCGCTTTGACCGCGCTTGGCGGGCCAGTCGATGTTGACCACGCTCGCGATCCACATGCCGCGGAAGTCGGTCTTGGCGTAGCGGGGGCTGGGGGTGCATTCCTGGGAGGTGGTCGACGGGTTTGCTGGTGCGTTGGCTGGTGCCTGGGCTGGCGTGGTTGCCGCTGCGGGGGCGGTGATCGGCAGCGCGAGAGCAGCAGCCAGAGCCAGCGTGAGGAAGGAACGCATTCGGCCACGATACGTTCCGTCAGCCCTGAGATACCTCAGCCCCGCCTGCGAGTTGGCGTACCCTCGTGGTCATGGCCGGTGCCGATCGCGATCCCGAGAGGCAATCTTTCGTCCCACCCTCCAGTGAGGATTATCGCGGGGTGGACATCGCCCAGATTCGCCGAAACCTGCGCCTGAGTCCGGGTGAGCGTTTGGATCAGATGACCAACGCCGTCAATCGGATGCGGGAACTGCGGCGGTCGGCTCGCCGAATTCATTGATGGTGCGCAGCCTCAAGTCTGTCAGCCTGCGAGTCACCGCTTGACCGATCTCGACATGAATCATTGATAGCGTTCGGGCGATTCGGACCTGAAAACCAATGGCGCAAGGAGTACACGTGGCTGAGAAGGATCCCTATGCAGGTCCGCGGTGGGTGGCATTCACCATGGCCGGTATCGCGGCCGGAACCTTGCTGGCCGCGATTGTCGATACACCTCTTGGTGATTGGTCCAGCAACAACTACCTGTTCGGGGCGATCTTGGTGTTGTTCGTCGCGGCCTTTACGGTGGCCGGGGTCCGAGATCGGCTCAATCTGGTGGGGCGCTTTCGGGGCAAGACGGTCCTGATCATTTCGATTGTCGGCACCGCGGCCGCAGCCCTGGCGATCATCGGCACGCTGCTGGCAAGCGAGTGGAACCTGGACTCCATCTTGACCACCGGCGCATGGCTGGCGATCTTGCTGCTCTTCGCCGCGTCCATCTCAGTGGCCAGGCGCAAGATGAAGGCTGGTCAGTAGTTCTTCGTTGTTGGTCGTGCTGATGCTCACGCCCCAGGCGTGAGCACATTGCGTGTCACGAAACGATCGAAGGCACTCGCTGGGTGTCGTTCGGAGTGGGGAACA
>DASYOJ010000280.1:0-3394 GCA_036007925.1 Candidatus Nanopelagicales bacterium | reverse complement strand
TGTCCATGCAACCGCTACGGGGCTGCAACTGACGGGTGTGGATCTCAGCAGCGCTAGCTCAGCCCACGAGGTCTTGGACATGGTCGAGGCCACGGCGAAGGCAGCACGCGGCGGGTTTATCTACGGTCACGGTTGGGACGAATCGACGTGGGCGGATCCGCGGCTACCGCAGCGGCGGGAGATCGATCGCGCTTCGTGGGGCAGCGAGGTGTATTTGTCGCGGATCGATGTGCACTCGGCTTTGGTTTCCAGCGCCCTTGTTGCCCGCGCGCCCCACGCTCGAGAGCTCGAGGGTTTCCATGCCGATGGCCCGGTGAGCAAGCAGGCACATGGCGCGCTGCGGGAAGCGGCGTTGAACCTAGTGCGCCCCGCCGATCGCCGTGCGGCCCAAAAAGCAACGCTTGCCCACGCCAGCGCCCACGGGATCGTGGCGGTGCACGAAATGTCCGGGCCGCTTATTGCCGGCGCCGAGGATTTGCACTCACTGTTAGCAACAGCCCACGAGTTCGCCGGTCCGATGGTTTACGCCTACTGGGGTCAACTGGCTTCCGATGGTGGTATCGAGGCCGCGCGTGAACTTGGAGCCGTGGGTGTCGGTGGGGATCTGTTCGTGGATGGATCGCTCGGATCACACACCGCTTCCCTGCTCGATCCGTATGCCGATGATCCCCATTCGCGCGGCATGCAATACCTCACGCAAGAGCAGATCGAAGAGCACCTGCGCGTGGCAACTCGCGAAGGAATGCCAGCGGGGTTCCACGCCATCGGTGACGCAGCGTGCGCCGACGTGGCGGCAGGTATCGCGACTATTGGCGCAGAGTTCGGACAAGGCCACGCGCGTGCCGCGGGGCACCGGTTGGAACATGCCGAAATGTTGAGCCCATCGGACATTGCCACGTTGGTCCAGCACGGTGTTTCGTTCAGTATGCAGCCGATCTTCGATGCTTACTGGGGAACCCCCGGTGGGATGTATGAGCAACGACTCGGTGCTCAGCGTTCAGGGGAGATGAATCGCTTCGCCGACATCGTGTCCGCCGGTGGGTTACTGACCCTCAATTCCGATAGCCCCGTCACGCCGATGCATCCGTGGTCCATCGTGCGCGCGGCCACCGAACATCACAACGAGGCACAACGCCTGTCGGCGCGGGCTGCGTTCAGCGCGGCCACGCGTGGCGGCTGGCGGGCCGTGGGGGCGCCTGATTCCGGTGTGATCGAAGTCGGTGCACCAGCGCACCTAGCGGTGTGGGATGCCCAGGAGTTGGAGGTTCGCGTGCCCGAGGCCACAGTGCGCAACTGGTCCACCGACCCCCGGGCAGCCACCCCCGGTCTGCCCGATCTCAGCGGACCGGATCCCACCTGTGTGGCCACCTTCGTATCCGGCCAGGTCGTGCATGGCGAGGAATTCCTCGAGGCCCAACGTGCGGGGTGAAGGGCTGGCTCGGACCACGGCATCCCTGGCGATAGCAGCGGTCTCCGGTGTTGCCACCGCTATCGCGTTCGCGCCCTTCGGCTGGTGGCCGATGGCGTTCGTCGGCGTGCTGGGTGTGTTGGCGGTGCAATGGCGAGCATCGGCGCGCCTTTCGATGCTGCTCGGTTTCGTCTTCGGTGTGGCCTTCTTCATCGTGCTGCTGCCGTGGATGACCGTGATCGGCGTCGATGCCTGGATCTTGTTGAGCGTTTATTGCGCACTGTGGAACGGAGCGCTCGGCGCGATCGTGGGCCCGGTCAGTCGGATCCGTGGCGGGCCGTGGTGGGTGGCCAGCGCCTGGGTGACGATGGAGGCTTTGCGCGGACGAATTCCCCTCGGTGGCTTTCCGTGGGGTGAGTTGGCGTTCTCCCAAGGCAACTCACCTCTGGCCGGACTTGCCTCGGTCGCCGGGATGGTGGGAATCACCTTCGTGATCGTCGTGATCGCGGGGTTCGCCATCGAAGCTGCGCGCACCCGTCGATGGGTATTTGCAGGCGTGGCCATCGTCGTTGTTGGCTTGGGAGCGCTCGTTATTCCTCGGCCCCTGGAGTTCGGCGGAACCAGCGGGACCGCCACGATCGCAGCCGTGCAAGGGGGAACACCGGGCACCGGGATGGAGGCACTCGATGTGCGCCGGGCCGTTCTGCAAAATCACATCGATCAGACGCTGCTGCTGGCCGAGGCGATCGATTCCGGCGAAGTTGCCCGCCCTGACTTCGTACTGTGGCCGGAGAACTCCTCCGACATCGATCCCTACCGTGATGAGTCCGTCGCGGCGGACATCAGCGCAACCGCAGCGGCCGTCGGCGCTCCGATACTGGTGGGTGCGGTTGTGCAAACCGACGATCCGACGAAGGTGGAAAACAGTGGCATCGTGTGGGATCCGGTCACGGGTCCGGGCGCTCGGTATGTGAAGAACTATCCGGTGCCCTTTGGGGAGTTCATTCCATTCCGTGACCAACTCACCTCTCTTATTGGTCGCTTCGATCGAGTTCCCCGGGATTTCGTCGGGGGAGAGGAACCAGGGGTACTCGACATCGGGGGAGTGGTCATCGGCGATGCCATCTGCTTCGAAGTTGCTTACGACGATGTTTTCACCGCGGTGATCGACGGTGGCGCCGAACTGATCACGGTGCAAACGAACAACGCCACGTACCAAGGCACCGGACAGCCATCTCAGCAGTGGGATATCGAGCGTATGCGTGCTCTGCAAACCGGGCGCACCGTGGTGGTTGCCTCGACCACTGGCATCAGTGGCGTGATTGCTGCTGACGGAACCGTTCCCCAACGTCTAGAAGAGGGGGAGCGGGGTTACTTCGTTACCGATGTTCAATTGCGCACCGGCCGCACGCCGAGCACGTTGATCGGTCCAGTACCGGAGATCGCAGCGGGTGCAGCGACCGTCTTCGCATTCGGGATCCTCGGCTACCTGCACTGGCGGCGGCGCGCATCAATCAAGGCGCAGGTCCCGGGCTAGGGTTGAGTGGTGGATCCAGCACGGGAGGCTTCTTTCGCCGATCTTGGACGGATCCTGGTCATCGTTCCCACGTATAACGAGCGCGAAGCCCTGCCGGTGATTGTGGAACGAATCCGCGCTGCCGTGCCCGAGGCCGACATTTTGGTGGCCGATGACAACTCACCGGATGGAACCGGTGCGATCGCTGACTCACTGGCGGAAACTGATGAGCATGTCCAGGTGATGCACCGCCACGGCAAGGAAGGCCTCGGCGCCGCGTACATCGCCGGTTTCACGTGGGGATTGCAAAACAACTACGACGTCCTCGTTGAGATGGACGCCGACGGCTCCCACCAACCCGAGCAACTGCCACGGATCCTTGATGCGCTGCGTGATGCAGACCTGGTGCTGGGATCGCGGTGGATCGCCGGTGGTGGAACACAAAACTGGTCCAAGGCACGCGAGTTGCT
>DASYOJ010000279.1:0-3050 GCA_036007925.1 Candidatus Nanopelagicales bacterium | reverse complement strand
CGGCGCCGAGCCATTCGCGACACCCCGATGGCGAGAGTCACTGTGACGACGGCTGGGAGTCCTTCAGGAATAGCACCCACGGCGAGTGCGACGGCAGCGATCACCATGTAGGAGATGGTCTCTCCGCGCAAGACACCGACGATAAAGGTGAGTGCAGCAAGCGCGAGGATCGCAAGTGTCAACCATCGGCTGAACCGATTGAGTTTGCGCGTGAGTGGGGTATCGACACCTTCCGCTGTTTCGATGAGTTGCTGGATCTTTCCCATCTCGGTAGAGCCACCGGTGGCTACCGTGATGCCCCGTGCTCGGCCAGATGTGACAAGAGTGCCGGAAAACGCCATGTTCACTTGATCGGCAAGTGAGGTGTCTTCGGGAACAGCGGCCATGAGCTTGGGTACCGGCACCGATTCACCCGTGAGGTTCGCCTCGTCGACTCGTATCTCGTTTGCCTCAATGAGCCGAAGATCAGCGGGCACCCGATCTCCGGCTTCGAGAACGGCAATGTCACCGGGAACTACATCACTGGCGGCGATTTGCATGATCGTCCCGTCTCGCAAGACGGTTGCATGTGTGGTGTGCATTGCCGCCAAAGCAGCAAGAGCTTGGCCGGCTCGCCATTCCTGAATGAACCCAACAAAGGAGTTGATAGCCACCACCGCAACGATCACACCTGAGTCCACGGTCTTACCCACCAGAAGCGTGATACCCGCCGCCACAAGCAGTATGTAAATCAATGGGTTGTGGAACTGGCGTAGTAGGACTCTAAATGCGCCTTGTCCTGTGCGGGGCGTGAGCTCGTTTGGGCCGTACTGGCTCAAGCGATGTTGAGCTTCTTGCTCGGTCAGCCCAGCATCGGACCGAGTGTCCAGCTGTTCTTCAACCGCAAAGGCTTCGAGAGAGTGGTAGGGCACTGTCCCGGCCTTGTTGGCTGATCGGGAAGCGGGTGGCATACGCCTACTACATCATGCCTGAGCGACTGCCCTCCACTTTTGGCGTGGCGGGCAAAAATCACCCTACATATGCGGGTTCATGACCACCTTCAAGCTCTGGGGATTCATGGACATCTGCATGGCGGTATCAACGTCGGCTAGCGGGTATTCATGGCTGACAAAATCCTCGAAGGGGTAGCGGTCGGCGTATCGCTCCAGCAGATCAAGGGCCGGGCCGTAGCCTGTCGATGGATGGTTGGTCAGGCCGATCAGGCGGATGTTCTTACTGCAAATGTGCCGATGGATGTTCATGCTGACATCGCCGGTATCGGCGAAGTTACCCATCTCCAGCATCATTCCACCGCGCTTAAGCATCTCGATGCCCTCGACAAACGACGCCGGGGTGTTGGCCATGTGCAGAACAACATCTGCCCCACGACCATTGGTGGCTTGCATGACGGCATCAATTCGCTCTTCGCTTGTGGTTTGCGAAACGTTGAGCGTGGAATCGGCGCCGCATCGTTTCGCGAACGCCAATCGGTGTTCGCTGAGATCAGTAGCAATGATCTGGCCGGCGCCCATCATGTCGGTCTTGGCGATATGCAAGAGCCCGAGTGGACCTGAACCGATCACCACGACGGTATCGCCGGAATTGAAGCCCTCGATGGCGTATGACGAGAATTCCTTGAGCTTGTCCAAGGAGGCGGTGCACGCCATCAACTCCGCAAGGACGGCAACGCGAGGACTCAAACCACTGGGAACCTTGTAGACGAATGTGTCGGGGCGGATGTACATCTGCTCTGCCCAACCGCCCATCAGGTGAGGAGCGGTAGCGGATGTGTACGAGTTTCCGTAACCCTCGCTGTTCTGACACCACACGTAGCCCATTACGTGCTTGCACTCGTAACAGTGCCCACATACGACGTCCGGGCACATGGTGATGCGGTCTCCGACTTTCAATCGGCGGCCATAGAACTCGAGAGATTCAGCAGCACGAGGAGTGATCTCTGAGACCACTCCAACGTTCTCGTGGCCTTGGATGATGGGAAAAGGCGTGTCGGTTTCCGCGGCCGTTCCGGCGTACTGCTTGGTCTCACCGAGGTAGGTGTGCTTGTCGGTGCCGCAGATACCGGACATTTCGATTTCCATCAGCAACGCCCCGTCTTCCAACTGCGGGACGGGGAATTCTTGAACTTCATATGTTCCTGGAGCGGTGAGCACTGCTGCGCGGATTCCCATGGGGACCTCCCGACGTTCGGCCCCCGTCGCTCCCACAATAGAACGCGGGCCCCGCGATGTCACGGGGCCCGCGTTCCCTTATGACTTAGGACGTCAAATCGAAGGTGAAGTTACGAATGAGCGGCTTCACGTTCTTACCACCACTGGACATCACTGTCACCGTGCACGATCCCTCGCCGGCCAATGCCGTGATGGAGGAGTCTTGGATCGAGCAGTTGTCACTGCTCACGGTCGGGGTGAGCCCTGAGCCGAGTGTCGCGGAGAATGGCACCGCTTCACCCTCGGTCAATTCCGGGGTGCTGCGTTGGGTAACGCGATCACCATTCACGTCTACCCGCAAAGTGTCATTGCGGCGCTCTTTGGTGAGTGCGGTGAACTGCGTGGGGAAGACCCGCAAATAGGCCGGGTTACTGGCTTCGCGTCCGGCACCGAGGATGTAAACCGCGCACGCGGTGCTGCGCGGGTTACCTGTGTCAGCGCGGCAATCGACCAGTTCGGGAGTTTGGGCGCCATCTTGTGGATTGGGATTGACTCCGTAGAACTCGGCATTGATCTTCATGGGGAATTGCCGGGCACCGCCCGGAACGGTTCCCGCGGGCAGGTAGGCAAGTGTCTGCTCAGCGGAGTCGCACTGCGTCGGTGCTGACCGCGGGTTATCGGGCACAGCACAGTGCAGCGCGTACATTCCCACCGATTCCGGAAGACCGGAAACCGATACATCGAGGTTCACACTCGATGGCAGCGCTGCCAAAACCGAGTTGGCGGGTTGATTGGCGATGGTCACATTGAAACCATCGGTGTTTGCCTGAGCCGTGACAGCCGTGGTGGCGACCAAGGTCCCTGCCGCCGCCAGCATCACGCCGGTACGAAATGAACGCACTC
>DASYOJ010000278.1:0-4464 GCA_036007925.1 Candidatus Nanopelagicales bacterium | reverse complement strand
TCCGCGGAGTTGGCGCGGGCGCGGAAATCGATGTTGTCCGTGCCCAAGATCGCGCGGGCGAAGCGTTGGTAGGCGTAGGCGTCTTCCATCGTGCTGCGGCCACCGACCAGGACCGCGGTGTCCGCGCCGGCGGCTTTGAGGCCGCGGGCTGCGACGTCGATGGCCTCTGGCCACGAAGCCGTGCGCAGTTCACCGTTCTCGCGAATCATCGGCCACTCGAGGCGGCCTTGCTGCATGTACGGGAAGGCGAAACGACCTTTGTCGCAGTTCCACTCCTCGTTGACGTCCGGGTCGTCCCAAGCCAGGCGTCGCGTGATGGTGCTACGGCGATAGTCAGTGCGCAGCGAACAACCAGAGGCGCAGTGCTCACACGTCGTGGGTACCGACACCAAATCGAACGGGCGGGCCCGGAAGCGGTAGGTGGCACTAGTCAGTGCCCCAACCGGACATATTTGAATGGTGTTCCCGGAGAAATAGGAGTCGAACGGCTCATCGTCAGCCGTACCAACTTGCTGCTGCGCGCCGCGCTCGAGCAGTTCAAGCATCGGATCACCGGCGATCTGATCAGCGAAACGGGTGCAGCGCGCGCACGAGACGCACCGCTCGCGGTCCAGGAGAATCTGTGCGCTGACGTTGATGGGCTTTTCGAATTCGCGCTTGTCGAGGGTGAACCGCGATTCCGGCCGGCCCACGCTCATCGCCTGGTTCTGCAGCGGGCACTCCCCGCCCTTGTCGCAGACCGGGCAGTCAAGCGGATGGTTCAGCAGGAGGAATTCCATGACGCCCTCTTGGGCTTCCCGGGCCACATCCGAGGAGAACTGCGTGCGGATCTGCATGCCGTCCGTGACAACCTGCGCGCAGGCTGGTTGCGGCTTGGGTACACCTTCGATTTCGACCAGGCAGGCGCGGCAAGCGGCCACCGGGTCGAGCAGCGGGTGATCGCAAAAACGGGGGATCTCGATGCCGAGCATCTCTGCGGCTCGGATAGCCAGCGTGCCCTTCGGGACACCGATCGCCACACCGTCCACGATCACGGTGATGAGTTCGCTCGGTACCGCTACTTCGGTACCCGGATCGTTCGTGATGGTCATCGGGCGCCAGCTCCTGCAAAGACGTAGGAGGCAACAGGATCAAACTGCTCATCAGCCGAGGTGTGAGTGGCGGCGACGAACTCGTCTTCGAAGTACTTCATGGCCGCCGGATACGGGGTGGCCGCCGCATCACCGAGTGCACAAAAAGAGCGCCCGGCGATCTGCGAACATAAGTTCGTGAGGGTTTCCATTTCCTGCTCTTCGCCGTGCCCGTGCTCGAACTTCTCAAGCACCCCGGTGATCCAGTACGTGCCTTCGCGGCAGGGCGTGCACTTGCCACACGACTCGTGCTTGTAAAACTCCAACCATCGGGTGACGGCCTTGACCACGCTGACGGTTTGGTCGAACACCATCGGGGTGCCGGTACCAAGCATCGTTCCGGCCTCGGCCATGGACTCGTAGGTCAACGGCAGATCTAGATGTTCGGGCGTGAGCATCGGTACGGAGGATCCGCCCGGGATCCAGAACTTCACCTCGCTGCCATCGCGCATGCCGCCGGCGTACTCGAGTAATTCGCGCATCGTGATCCCGAGTGGGGCTTCGTAGATTCCCGGACGCTTGACGTGGCCGGAGACTGCGAACACTTTGAAGCCTGGAGACTTCTCGGTGCCAAATCCCCGGAACCAGTCCACTCCACGATCAACGATGTACGGAATGTTCGCGATCGTTTCGACGTTATTGATCACGGTCGGGGATGCGTACAAGCCGGCCACCGCGGGGAAGGGCGGCTTGAGTCGCGGCTGGCCGCGGTAGCCCTCGAGCGAATCGAGGAGTGCGGTCTCTTCACCGCAGATATAGGCACCGGCACCGGAGTGGACGACGACGTCGAGATCGAAGCCCGATCCTTGGATGTTGGTTCCGATGAGTCCTGCTTGCCTGGCCTGCTTGACGGCGAACTCCACCTTGCGAATGGCGTTGGGAACTTCACCGCGGATGTAGATGAACGCGTGGTTCGCACGGATGGCGTAGGAAGCGATGATCACGCCCTCGACCAGCGCGTGCGGGTTGGCCATCATGATCGGGATGTCCTTGCAGGCACCGGGCTCGGACTCATCGGCGTTCACGACGAGGTAGTGCGGCTTGCCGTCACCTTGCGGAACGAATCCCCACTTCATGCCGGTGGGGAAGCCAGCTCCCCCGCGGCCCCGCAAGCCGGAGTCCTTGACGTGGCTGATGATCGCGTCCGGATCCATCTTTAACGCCTTATCCAGGGCTTGGTACCCACCAACGGCGCGGTAGCCGTCGAGGGTGTACAGATCAGGGCGGTCCCAGAATTCGGTGATGACCGGGGTCAGGGGTGTGCTCATCAGGCGTTTCCTCCCGTCATGCCGTGTTCGTTGGCAAGCTCGTTGGCGTGCTCTTTGGCGATCCGCAAGCCGGCGAGCATCTTGTCGTCCACGCTCGGGGCATCGGCAAGGCCGTCGTCCGGGAAGGCCAGCGTGCGCTCGGTGGCTTGGAAGTCCCGGATGGCCGGGCCTCGCGTCGAGTGGACGGTCTCACCGCGCCGTAGATTCTCGATCACCTCGACCGCGCTGCTCGGGGTGACGTCATCCATGAATTCCCAGTCCACGGTCATCACCGGTGCATGGGTACAGGCAGCCTGACATTCGATGCGCTCGAGGAAGAACTCACCATCGCTGCTTGGCTGGTTATGCCCAGCACCGGTTGCTTCGACGAGCGAGTCCCACACCGCATCGCCGCCGAGCAGCCCGCACAGCGTGTTGGTGCACACGCCGATGTGGTGCTTGCCCACTTTGCGCCGCTTGTACATCGTGTAGAAGGTCGCAACGGCCGTGACCTCCGCAGGGGTGATGTCCAGAACCTCTGCGCAGGCGTTGATGCCTTCGGTGGTGATCTCGTCTTCCTCGCTTTGCGCAAGATGCAGCATCGGTAGCAGGGCACTTCGCGCGCTCGGGTAGCGAGCGGCGATCTCGCGCATCTGCTCGCGCGTGGTGTCGCTGATCGGCATGAGTGCCCTTCCTGGCCTAGATCGACGTTTCGTTAACGGTCCACGCCGCCCATGACCGGGTCAATGCTCGCGACGGCGGCGACGACGTCGGAGACCATGCTGCCCTCGGACATAGCGGCGGTGGCTTGCAGGTTGTTGAAGGACGGGTCCCGGAAATGCACGCGGTACGGACGGGTACCCCCGGCACTCACCACGTGCGCACCGATTTCCCCGCGAGGTGACTCGACGGCGGAGTAGACCTGACCCGGAGGAACGGTGAAACCTTCGGTAACCAACTTGAAGTGATGGATCAGCGCTTCCATCGACTGAGACATGATGTGCTGGATGTGCTGCGGGGAGTTGCCCTGACCATCAGCACCAACCGAAAGTTGTGCCGGCCAGGCGATCTTCTTGTCTTCGACCATCACCGGCCCTGGCTGCAAACGATCGAGGCATTGCTCAACGATCTTCAAGGACTCTTGCATCTCGGCGATCCGGATGAGGAATCGGCCGTATGCATCGCACGTGGTCTGCGTAGGAATATCGAACTCATAGGTCTCGTACCCACAGTACGGCTGGGACTTGCGCAGGTCGTGCGGAAGACCGGTGGAGCGAAGGACCGGCCCGGTGATGCCCAGGGCCATACATCCCTGCAGATCCAGGTAGCCGACGTCCACAGTGCGACCCATCCAGATCGCGTTGTCCACGAGCATGTCGGTGGTGTCTTTCATCCGCTTGCGTAACAACGGCAGCGTCTCGCGGATCGTTTGGACTCCATCTGGCGGTAGGTCTTGCGCGACTCCCCCGGGGCGGAAATATGCGCTGTTCATGCGCAGCCCGGTGACCATCTCAAACAGATCCAGTACCAACTCGCGCTCGCGGAAGCCGAACGTCATCGCAGTGAGCGCGCCGAGCTCCATCCCACCGGTGGCCAGCGCAACCAAGTGCGAGGAGACCCTGTTGAGTTCCATCATCATCACGCGGATGACATTGGCCCGCTCGGGGATCTGGTCCGTGATACCCAGAAGTTTCTCAACTCCGAGTACGTACGCGGCCTCGTTAAAGAATGGACTCAGGTAGTCCATGCGCGTGACGAACGTGACCCCTTGAGTCCAGTTGCGGAACTCGAGGTTTTTCTCGATGCCGGTGTGTAGGTACCCGATACCGCACCGCACTTCGGTAACGGACTCGCCGTCAAGTTCCAGAATCAACCGAAGCACGCCGTGCGTCGACGGATGCTGCGGCCCCATGTTGACGATGAGGCGCTCTTTCTCGCCCTCGGGAGCCACCTCGATGGTGTCCCAGTCCCCACCCGACAGGTTGTAGATGGTGCCTTCGGTGGTCTCGTAACTTCCGGCGTAGATGTCTTCGCCCGGAGTTGCAGCAGTGGTGTACGTAACGTCGGCCATTAGTTATACGCCCTCC
>DASYOJ010000277.1:0-1765 GCA_036007925.1 Candidatus Nanopelagicales bacterium | reverse complement strand
CAAGCTCGGCGGGTGCGATCGAGACAGACTTCAACGTCCCCAGGACATCAGTGAACCACAGGCGCACAAATCGGATATCGCGTTCCTCGATCGTGCGCAGGACGAACTCGGCTTGTTTTTCCACCTGCCTATAGTCCCGCTTTTCGTGTTACAGCGGCGTTAACGACGAAGATCCGGACCAGTTAATTGGTGAGTACCCTCCATTCGTGGCTCCCTTTCGCATCGCCCTCGCCCAGGTCAACCCCACTGTCGGGGACCTGGCAGGCAATGCCGCCTTGGTCATGCAGGCCGTCGAGCAAGCGCACGGAGCCGGGGCGGACCTGCTGGTCTTGCCCGAGATGGTCCTAACCGGCTATCCGGTCGAGGATCTGAGCCTTCGACCGTCCTTCCAAGACGCTTCACGCACCGCCATGGTCGAACTTGCTCGAGACATCAATATTGCCGGGAATGGCGATCTCACCTGCCTCGTCGGGTACTTGGACCACAGCGACGAAAACGACGAGGAGATCGGCCGCCCTCGCGGTGGTCCGGTGAATTCGGCCGCCTTGGTCCACTCTGGGCGCATCGTGGCCCGCTACGACAAACACTTCCTGCCCAACTACGGAGTCTTCGACGAAGCGCGCTACTTCGTTCCGGGCAACACACCGCTTGTCGTTGATATTGGCGACGTTCGCGTCTGTGTGGCAATTTGCGAGGACCTGTGGCGCGATGGAGGTCCGGTCGAATGGGCTCGAACTGCTGGTGCGGATGTCGTAGCGGTCTTGAATGCCTCCCCCTACGAGCGAATGAAAGACGACGTCCGACTGCGCCTTTGCGTCGATCGAGCGCGCGACAGTGGCGCGGCCATCGCCTATGCCAACTTGTTCGGTGGACAAGACGAACTGGTCTTTGATGGCGACTCCCTGGTGGTCGATGCCGATGGTCGACTCCTGGAACGCGCGTGCCAATTCGGACCCGACCTGCTGGTGGTGGATCTGCAGACATCCGACTCGAGAAATCACCTCGCCGAAGCGACGTCCTGGAACGCGGTGGCGCTGACATCGCGTTCCGCTCCTGAGCCGGCAAACCCAGTGCGTCCACCGTTGCTCACACCCCGACTCGATGATCACGAAGAGGTCTATGCGGCTTTGCGCATGGGCTTGGCTGACTACGTGGACAAGAACGGCTTCACGAGCGTGCTCCTTGGCCTCAGTGGTGGTATCGATTCAGCCTTCGTGGCCGCACTTGCCGTGGATGCGCTCGGTGCCGACCGTGTGTTCGGCGTGGCTATGCCGAGTCGCTACTCCTCTGACCACTCGATAGAAGACGCTCACGATCTCGCCAAGCGCACCGGACTGTCGATCCGTGATGTCCCGATTACACCGATGTTCGATGCCTTCCAAGCAAGCCTCGATCTGAGTGGACTAGCTGAAGAGAACTTGCAAGCCCGCATTCGCGGCATGACCTTGATGGCGCTCTCTAACGCGGAAGGACACCTCGTTCTCGCAACGGGCAATAAGAGCGAGCTATCGGTCGGGTACTCCACGATTTACGGCGATGCCGTCGGGGGATTCGCACCCATCAAGGACGTTCCCAAAACCTTGGTGTGGGAGTTGGCCAACTGGCGAAACGAGCAGGCCACGCCCCGCAACCAAGTACCACCTATCCCACCCCGATCGATCACCAAGGAACCGTCGGCCGAGCTACGTCCCGATCAACGCGATAGCGATTCCCTCCCTGACTACGCCATCTTGGATTCGCTCCTGGAAAGTTACGTCGATTCAGA
>DASYOJ010000276.1:0-1926 GCA_036007925.1 Candidatus Nanopelagicales bacterium | reverse complement strand
CGAGGAATCAGCGATGGTGGCCGATCGGGGGGTAGGGGTGCTGGAGATTGTGGTGGCCAAAGAGGCCGCGGCGAAGGCGAGAGGGGTCGGACTAGGCGGCAACCTGGCCCGGTGGCCGGTCCTCGAGGCCATGAACGACGGACTGCAGCTGCGCGTGCTTGCCCCCGGGCCCGACCCAGGGCCGGTGACCGTGCGGCTGCAGCGGCGGGAGGGTTACGTCGTCGCCGTTACGTCGTGTGACGTAGATCACTAGTCGAACCCCACGCTTCCGGGAATGTCCTCGGCGAAGCCGACGTTATCTCTATTGAGTCCACACGACTCAAAGAACTTGCGCCCCGATTTGCAATCAGGATCGACAGGGCGCACACTGGAGAAACAGAACACCTCAGAACAAGGAGACACGCCACCATGGCACGAGCAGTAGGTATCGACCTGGGCACGACCAACTCAGTCGTCTCGGTCCTCGAAGGCGGGGATCCCGTCGTTATTGCCAACGCGGAAGGCTCGCGGACCACGCCGTCCGTCGTCGCTTTCGCCAAGAACGGCGAGGTGCTCGTCGGCGAGGTCGCCAAGCGCCAGGCCGTCACGAACATCGACCGCACGATCCGGTCCGTTAAGCGCCACATGGGCACCAACTGGACCCAGGAGATCGACGGTAAGGACTACACCGCGCAAGAGATCAGCGCACGCACCTTGATGAAACTCAAGCGTGACGCCGAGTCCTACCTCGGCGACACCGTCAGTGATGCAGTCATCACCGTGCCTGCGTACTTCTCGGACGCCCAGCGTCAAGCCACGAAGGAAGCCGGCGAGATCGCCGGACTGAACGTGCTGCGCATCATCAACGAGCCGACCTCGGCGGCGCTGGCCTACGGCCTCGATAAGGGTGAGACCGAGCAGACGATCCTTGTCTTCGACCTCGGCGGCGGCACGTTCGACGTCTCGTTGCTGGAAATCGGCGACGGCGTTGTGGAAGTCAAGGCCACCAGCGGTGACAACAACCTCGGTGGTGACGACTGGGACAACGCGATCGTCGAATGGCTGGTCAGCCAATTCAAGAACGCGCACGGCGTCGACCTGTCCAAGGACAAGATGGCGATGCAGCGGCTGCAGGAAGCCGCCGAGAAGGCCAAGATCGAGCTGTCTTCTTCGACCCAGTCCTCGATCAACCTGCCGTACATCACCGCATCTGCCGAAGGTCCGCTGCACTTGGACGAGAGCCTGACTCGTGCGCAGTTCGAGTCGATGACGTCCGATCTGCTCAAGCGCACCAAGGGTCCGGTGGAAGCTGTCATCAAAGACGCTGGCGTCTCGCTCAGCGACATCAACCAGGTGGTGCTCGTAGGTGGATCAACCCGCATGCCGGCAGTGGCCGATCTCGTTAAGGAAGTCACCGGCAAAGACGCCAACAAGGGCGTTAACCCCGATGAGGTAGTGGCCATTGGTGCGGCCTTGCAGGCCGGCGTCTTGCGCGGCGACGTCAAGGACGTGCTGTTGCTCGACGTCACGCCGCTGTCCCTAGGTATTGAGACCAAGGGTGGCGTGATGACCAAGCTCATTGAGCGCAACACCACGATTCCCACCAAGCGCAGCGAGATCTTCACCACCGCTGAGGACAACCAGCCGTCGGTGTTGATCCAGGTCTACCAAGGCGAGCGCGAGATGGCGGCCTACAACAAGCAACTCGGCACTTTCGAGTTGACCGGTCTGCCGCCTGCTCCGCGGGGAATCCCGCAGATCGAAGTTGCTTTCGACATCGACGCCAACGGCATCGTGCACGTGTCCGCGAAAGACACCGCCACCGGCAAGGAGCAGTCGATGACTATCTCCGGCGGCAGCGCGTTGTCCAAGGAAGACATCGACCAGATGATGCGCGATGCCGAGCAGCACGCTGAAGAAGACAAGCAGCGTCGAGAAGAGGCCGAG
>DASYOJ010000275.1:0-19142 GCA_036007925.1 Candidatus Nanopelagicales bacterium | reverse complement strand
ATTGGTGGTGGGGATGCCACCTTGGCTCGCAAGGACAAACGAGATTCGAACGTCAGCGGACCTGCCACGATCCGGCGCCTCGCGCGCGAGAGCGCTACTGCGCTGGGAGGAACCACCCGAGTAGACGTCGTCTTTGATGATTCACTCTTCACTGGGCGCGCGCTGGGACCCGGCTGGCCGAAAGGCTTTCCGGCTGCCGGAGTCGCCGCGCCGGTGACGGCGTTGATGATGGATCAAGGCCGCCGAAGCGCCAACGGCCGAGCGCGCGTGGATGATCCAGCCCAGCGGGCGGCCCGAGCTTTCGCCAACTACCTGGAAAAGCAAGGCGTTGAGGTGCGCAGCATCGAACGCGGTGTAGCACCGAGTACCGCCCGTGAATTGGCGCGGGTCGAATCGGCCACCGTCACCCAGATCGTTCAACAGATGCTGACTGAGTCGGGCAACGACGTAGCCGAAGCCCTCGGCCATCTCGTGGGCGGCGAGGTTGTCGGTGAAGCTTCCTTCGCCGGCGGAGCACGGGCGATGACCCAAGTGCTGCAGCAGGCCGGTATCGATGTTTCTGGAATGGAACTTGCCGATGCCAGCGGGCTATCGTCGCAAAACCAGGTTTCTCCGCTGACCATCGCTGAGGTGCTCGCGACTGTGGTCCGCGAGGAGAAGTGGACGGCTATTTCCGGTGGCCTCGCGGTAGCGGGGGTGTCGGGAACACTCGCGGACCGATTCGCCACGAAGGCAACAGCTGCTGGTCGAGGCGTGGTGCGCGCGAAGACGGGCACCTTGACAGGCGTTGGAGCCCTGGCGGGCACGGTCGTGGATCGCGACGGACGACCCTTGGTGTTCGTGGTCCTGGCTAATCGCGTGCGCTCAGCTGCCCAGGCCCGTGACACTATGGATCGCATTGCCAGCAATCTCGCGGAATGTGGGTGCCGTTAATGGACCTTGACCATCCGATCGTCCTACCGGTCAATCAGTTCGATCACTTCTACCGCGGGGGCGATCGAATCGGGGCGCTGCGCCATGGACCAGGCGGTCCGCGGCGTCCAGAAGAGTGGATCGCTTCGACCACGGCACGCTTCGGCCAGGCGCCGCAAGGCATGACGGTGCTGCCGGATGGCCAGCTTTTGGCCGAGGAAGTCAGCGCTGACCCCCATGCCTGGCTGGGACCAGCACACATCGAAAGGTTCGGTTCGAATTCGGAACTACTCGTCAAATTACTCGACCTCGACCAGCGCCTACCCGTGCATCTGCATCCCACCCGTGATTTTTCACGCACCCACTTAGGTTTAGCGCACGGCAAAACCGAAGCGTGGTACGTGCTCGATGCACCAGAAGGTGCACGCGTTGGTGTGGGATTCGCGGAACAGATGCCGATGGATCAGCTCAGGAACTGGGTGATGAATCGCGATAGCGAGGCCCTGCTGAGCGCTCTACGTACCCGTGAGGTTCGTCCCGGGGACGCCATGCTCGTACCGGCAGGCCTGCCGCACACGGTGCAAGAAGGTGTTTTCGTTTTGGAATTGCAAGAGCCGACGGACCTGTCGATTCTGTTGGAGTGGGAGGGCTTTGCGGTCGATGGCTTCCAGGACGGACATCTGGACCTTGGTTTCGACACCGCGCTGCAGGCGGTTGATACCTCCGCCGTCGCCGATTCAGACCTCGATCGCCTCGTTGTGTCTCGTGAGGACATTGAGCGAGAAGGGTTGATCAGCGCCTTGCCAATCGATGCCGACCCGTACTTTCGCTTGCACCGCCTTTCCCCTGGATCCACGGGTGTCGTTGTTGATGCCGGCTTCGCCATCGTCTTGGTAACCAGTGGTCGAGGGGTTCTGAGCATGGGCGGCAGCGGGCAGGAGGTGGCCCGCGGAGACGCGCTGTTGCTTGCGTACTCTGCCGGTCCTTGGTCGCTGTCGGGAGATGTTGTCGCGATGCTGTGCCGCCCACCGGACGCTGCTTCTCCCGCAGCCCCGCGATGAGTGCACCTATCGATTTCGCGCTGGCCAGCCGGGTCGGTCGACGGTTTGCGCCGGCCGGGCCGGAATTGGCACTTGAGCAAGCACGCAGTGTGGTCAGCGAACTACGCGATCATGCGCAAGAAGCGCGCGAGCACGTGCATGCGATCACTGGTTTAGCAGCAGCTCCGGGGCACCCGGCCGTTGTCGTTGACCGAGGTGAATGGATCGATTCGAATATCGCGGCCATGGGTGAGGTTCTGGCGTTGTGGCCGACCATCCACGAACGGCACGCTGATGCTTCGGCCTCGGCTCAGGCCATCGGCCCACGGGTGAGCGCGGTGCAGGTCGGAGCAGCACTGGGGTGGTTGAGCGGAAAGGTCCTCGGACAGTACGAGGCGCTCGCGAATCCAGGTCGGTTGCTCCTTGTCGCACCGACGATCGTCAACACTGAGCAACTGCTGGAGGTTCACGAGCGCGACTTCCGGCTATGGGTCTGTTTGCATGAGGAGACACATCGCGTGCAATTCGGTGCGGTGCCCTGGCTGGACGGATACTTTCGCGACCTCATTGCCCGTGCCTTGGAGACGTTCGATGACTCTTCGGCAGGGTCCCGCCTCATGGCTATTGCGGGCGAAGTGTTTGAAGCGATCGTCCAGCGCCGCACACCTGATGTCCTCTCCGCGGCTCAGACACCCGAGCAGCGAGCAGTCCTCGATGAGATCACTGGATTGATGTCGGTGCTTGAAGGTCACGCTGATGTGGTGATGGACGAGATTGACATCTCAATCGTGCCGAGCGTTGCGCAGATTCGTCAGCGATTTGAGAGCCGTCGGTCTCATCAAGCCAACGTGCGCGGAGCCGATTCACTGTGGCGCAAGGCGCTGGGAATGGACGCGAAGATGGCGCAGTACCGCGAAGGCGCTGCGTTTGTTCGAGCGCTGATGGCAGATGGGGGAATGCCCGTGGTCAACCTGGTGTGGGAACGTCCGGAGAATTTGCCGACCGTACTCGAACTTCGCGATCCCTCCCTTTGGCTCGCGCGGGTGCGCGGGATGGCTGCGTGAGCGTCTCCGCCCAAGCGCAGTCGCTACGGCACGCGGTGTCAGCGTGCATCGAAACCGGGCCCGTCGTGGTCGGGTGCTCGGGAGGACCGGATTCCTTGGCTTTAGCCGATGCCGCATCGTGGGCAGTGTCGCAACTGGGCGGATCCCTGACCGTCGGCATCGTCGATCACGGACTCCAAGCCGACTCCGAGCAAGTCGCGCAGCGCGCTGCGGATGCTTGCACTGCCGTTGGTATCGACGACGTAGAGATCCGACGCGTCCAGGTCGGGCAGGAAGGCGGCCCCGAGGCCGCTGCGCGACGGGCGCGACGGGCGGCCTTGCTGGAACTCGCAAGTGCACGGGGAGCGGCGCAGATCCTGCTCGCGCACACCCTCGACGATCAGGCCGAAACCGTCTTGTTGCGCTTGGCCCGCGGTTCGGGGGCGCGGTCCCTATCCGCGATGCGACCATGCGACCCGCCCTGGCATCGCCCCTTCTTGGGCATCACGCGCTCTCTGGTTCATGACGTAGCCCAGGAGCGTTTCGCGGCGCGTGGCTTCGTGCCTTGGGATGATCCGCACAATCACGATCCGCACTACGCACGCGTTCGGGTGCGGCGCAGTTTCCACACGCTCGAGTCCGACCTCGGCCCCGGCCTAGCAGCAAGTTTGGCCCGCTCAGCGGCGTTGTTGGGTGATGACGCCGACGCCCTGGACGCGTGGGCGCACGGTGAGTTCGAACGGCTCGTGCAGTGCGAGTCCGGCCGATGCACTGCATCGACCGAAGCCCTCAGCGAATTGCCCCGCGCCATTCGCACCCGGGTCATCCGCGCGATGCACCAACATCTCGCAGGGATCGGCGATGACCTCACCTTCGATCACATCCAGCAAGTGGAGGCCATGGTGTCGCGCTGGAAGGGCCAAGGCCCGGCGCGGCTCCCAGGTGCGATCGAGGCGAGTATCGAGTGTGGAAGGCTAACCCTGCTCGACCGACCCCGGGAGTTGTGAGTGGAATCTCAAGACGTCGAAGCCGACCTCGAACACGTGCTACTCACCGAAGCACAGTTGCACGAGCGGATCGCCCAGATCGCCGCTCAGATCGATGCCGACTACGCCGGGCGAACCCCCTTGCTCGTCGGGGTCCTGAACGGGGCGGTGATGGTGATGGCCGATCTTGCGCGGGCCCTGCACTGTCATGCCGATATGGATTGGATGGCCGTTTCCTCGTATGGGTCCGGGACTACTTCGAGTGGTGTGGTGCGGATCTTGAAAGACCTCGATGTTGATGTCGCTGACCGGGACGTACTCATCGTCGAGGACATCTTGGATTCAGGATTGACGTTGTCTTGGCTGCTCAAGAACTTGAAATCACGGAAACCGGCCTCCCTGGAGGTCTTCACACTCTTGCGTAAGCCAGACGCCATCAAGGTTGCCGTGGAACCTAAGTACATCGGCTTCGACATCCCTAACGAGTTCGTGGTGGGTTACGGCCTCGACTATGACCAGCGCTATCGCAACTTGCGCTGCGTGGGAACCCTCGCGCCACACGTCTACTCGGCCTAATCGCCCTGAAGCTCGGAATGCCGAGTCTGTGGGGCCACAGGTTCGCGCTCGGCTGAAGCGCCGAGCCCCCGACCGGTGGGCGAGGGACCTAGGGTCCGTTACCGTTAAGCGGTGAACATCAAACGGTGGCTGCGTGGCCCGATCTTTTGGATCGTGATGGCCGTGGTCCTCGTCCTGGTCGGATCCAGTCTGATTTCCGGTCTCGGCGCGCCCGAGGAAATCGACACGGGCGAAGCTATTTCCCAGATCACCACGGGCAGTGTGGATACCGCCACGCTCATCGACCGGGATCAAGTCCTGGAATTGACCCTCAAGAACGGTGACCAAGTTCGGTCGCACTACATCACCGGTCAGGGCGTCGAACTGCAAAACCTGCTGCAGGAGCGAACCGATGCCGGGCAGTTGCCTGGCGGCTACAACGTTGTTGTGCCCAGCGAGAACCTTCTGGTCACCTTGTTCATTTCCCTTCTGCCGTTCGCACTGTTGATCTTGCTGATGGTTTTCATCTTCAGCCAGATGCAAGGTGGGGGTGGTCGATTGATGAACTTCGGTAAGTCCAAGGCCAAGGCCATCACCAAGGACATGCCACAGACCACTTTTGAGGATGTGGCAGGAGCCGATGAAGCAGTTGAGGAACTCGTTGAGATCAAGGATTTCCTTGCCGATTCCGAACGCTTCCAGAAGGTAGGAGCGAAGATCCCGAAGGGTGTCTTGTTGTACGGACCCCCGGGAACGGGCAAGACGCTTCTTGCGCGGGCAGTTGCTGGCGAGGCGGGAGTCCCCTTCTATTCCATTTCCGGTTCGGACTTCGTGGAGATGTTCGTCGGTGTGGGTGCAAGCCGGGTTCGCGATCTGTTCGAGCAAGCGAAAGCGAATGCGCCGGCGATCGTGTTCATCGACGAGATCGACGCCGTCGGTCGCCACCGTGGCGCCGGACTCGGGGGCGGGCACGATGAGCGCGAACAGACCTTGAACCAGATGCTCGTTGAGATGGACGGATTCGATGCGACCGGCGGTGTCATCTTGATCGCTGCCACGAACCGCCCGGACATCTTGGACCCAGCGCTGTTGCGCCCGGGTCGTTTCGATCGCCAGATTGCGGTGGAGCGCCCGGATCTAAACGGCCGCTACCAAATCCTGCAGGTGCACGCCAAGGGCAAGCCCATCACCGAAGAAGTGGACCTCATGGCCGTCGCCCGCCGCACTCCCGGGTTCACTGGTGCGGATCTGGCCAACGTGTTGAACGAGGCTGCACTGCTGACCGCCCGCTCGGATAAGACCTTCATCGATAACGAAGCCCTTGATGAGGCTATCGACCGGGTGATCGCCGGTCCGCAGAAGCGCACCAGGGTGATGGACGATCACGAGAAGACGATCACCGCCTATCACGAGGCAGGTCACGCGCTGGTTGCTGCGGCACTACCGGGCAACGATCCGGTGCACAAGATCACGATCATGCCCCGCGGGCGTGCTCTCGGCTACACCATGGTCTTGCCCGATCAGGAGAAGTACTCCACCACACGCAGCGAGATGCTGAACCAACTCGCCTACATGCTCGGTGGACGTGCAGCGGAGGAGTTGATCTTCCACGATCCGACCACTGGGGCGGCGAACGACATCGAGAAGGCCACCTCGGTCGCCCGCGCCATGGTCACGCAGTACGGCATGACCGAGCGCCTAGGTGCCATCAAGTACGGACAAGAGCAAGGCGAAGTCTTCCTCGGTCGCGATATGGGCCATGCGCGCGACTACTCCGAGGAGGTGGCTGCCGCGATCGACGAGGAGGTGCGCACCTTCATTGAAGCAGCCCATCAAGAGGCTTACGACGTCCTCGTGGACAACCGCGAGGTGCTCGACGCGCTCGTGCTTGCCCTGCTAGAGCGTGAAACCTTGGACAAGGCCGAGATCGAAGAGATCTTTGCTGAACTCAACTTGCGCTCGCCGCGACCAGCGTGGACAGGGTCCGCGCGCCGGGCTCCCGATAGCCGAGGTCCGATTCCCTTTCCTGGGGGCGCGGCCAGTGCAGCAGCCTCATCAAATGGGCACCACGCCCCAGCGGAAGGCACCGGACGCATCGAGCCAGCCGTCAGCGAAGCTCAAGACACGGATGGCCGCTAGGCCGCTTGCGGCGTAGCGGGGTGTGCCAGGATTCTGCGATGTCGATCAATCCGGTTTCTTTGGGTGATGATCCGTCGGTGTCCGGGTACGACCAAGCCGGCGTCGTCCAAGCGATCCGTGATTTGCTCACTGCAATCGGAGAAGACCCGGATCGTGAAGGATTACGAGACACACCAGATCGGGTAGCGCGTAGCTACGCGGAGTTGTTCGGTGGTCTCCAACAAACCGCCGACGATGTCCTCACGACTACTTTCGATATCGGCCACGACGAACTCGTGCTCGTGAAAGACATCGAGTTACACAGTATGTGCGAGCACCACCTATTGCCCTTCTTCGGCGTGGCACATGTTGGTTATCTACCGAATGAATCCGGGCGTATCACTGGATTATCGAAATTAGCCCGATTAGTGGACGTTTTCGCGCGCAGGCCGCAGGTGCAAGAGCGACTCACCTCGCAGGTAGCCGATTCCTTGATGCGCATTCTCGAACCTCGCGGTGCGATCGTGGTGATTGAAGCCGAACACATGTGCATGGCGGTACGCGGAGTGCGTAAACCGGGTGCACGCACCGTCACGAGTGCCGTGAGGGGCAGCTTGCTGCATCCGGCTACTCGGGCAGAAGCGATGTCGCTCATAGTGGGGAAGTGACATGAGCGGCTTGCCTCAGCCGTCCGTGGCGCCGGGTGCGCCGGTGGTGTGGGGCGTACTGAATGTCACGCCCGATTCCTTCTCCGATGGCGGCCTCTTTGATTCCGTGGATCTCGCAGTCGAACAAGGCCATCGAATGCGTGCGCAAGGCGCTGACGTGGTCGATGTGGGTGGGGAGTCCACGCGACCGGGGGCCCAGCGCATCACGGCGGATGCAGAGTGTGCTCGCGTCCTGCCGGTCATCGAAGAGGTAGCTCGTTCTGGAATAGCCGTGAGTGTTGACACTATGCGTGCCGACGTCGCCGAAGAGGCGGTTAAGGCGGGTGCGAGCATTGTCAATGACGTCAGCGGCGGGCGGGCTGATGAACGTATGCACGAAGTGGTGGCAGGGCTCGGTGTTCCTTACGTGATCATGCATTGGCGTGGCCATTCAGATCGAATGGACGAACTGGCGCAGTACCACGACCCGGTGGGTCAGGTTTGTGAGGAATTGCGCGAGCAGGTGGAAAAGGCCACAGCCGCGGGGATCGAGCCTTCATCTTTGATCCTCGATCCTGGATTGGGTTTTGCGAAGAATGCCGAACACAACTGGACGGTGTTGCGGGGCTTGGACCGGCTCAACGATCTGGGCTTGCCGTTATTGGTGGGGCCTTCGCGAAAGCGGTTTCTGGGCACTTTGCTGGCCGATGCCGATGGCACTATGCGAGAGACATCCGGCCGTGATGTCGCGACCTCGGCGATGAGCGCGCTGTTGACTGAGCGCGGTGTGTGGGGCCTTCGCGTGCACGATGTCCAGGGAACGATCGATGCCATCAAAGTGAGCATCGCCATGCGTGAGGGGCAGCGACATGAGTGATCGCATTGAGATCTTCGGGATAACGGGGTGGGGACACCACGGGGTGCTGGAAACTGAGCGCCGAGATGGCCAGGAGTTTCGTGTAGATATCCAGCTGGGGGTCGACATCGCCGCCGCCGCAACTGATGACGACCTGACGAAGACCATCGATTACTCGGTAGTCGCGGAGCGGGCCCACGCGATCGTGGTCGGTGAACCGTTCGATCTGATCGAGACCCTCGCGACCCGAATCGCGGATGCCTGCTTGGCGCTACCGGGTGTGGAATACGTGGAAGTTGCTGTGCACAAACCCTCGGCGCCGATTCGGGTGCCATTCGACGATGTGATCGTGCGCATTCGGCGAGAGCTGTCCTGACCGATGCGGTACGTCATTGCCGTGGGAGCCAACCTGGGCGCCGCACACGAGAGTGTCGAGCGCGAGCTGGCCGAGATACCTTCCGCCCTGGTGGCAACTCATCATGTGGCGTCGTCGTTGTACAAGACGGCACCCGTCGGTGGACCCGAACAGCCCGACTTTGTGAACGCAGTCGTGATCGTGGAATCTCCACTCCAGCCACGCGAGGTTTTGACGGTCCTGCAACAACGCGAGCAGCAAGCAGGGCGGGTCCGAGATGTGCGCTGGGGGCCGCGCACGCTGGATCTGGACATCATCGATGTCGAGGGCCAGGTCAGCGACGACCCACATCTCACCTTGCCCCACCCGCGGGCGAGGGAACGCGGTTTCGTTCTCATTCCGTGGCACGAGATCGATCCCACGGCCGAGCTTGTTGGGTGTGGGCGAGTTGATGACTTGATCGCGCAGTTGCCAGTTGATCAGCGTGTGCAGTTCATGGATGCGCCATGAAGCCCACGAGCCTTCGAGTGCTGATCGTGCTGCTTGTCATCGGAGCTGCTGCCGGTTGGGCGGTGGCCACGATCGTCGCCGGCTGGACAGGTAGATCACTGCCGTTACCGGTGCTTGCCGGTTCGGTGCTGTGGCTTCTGGCAATCGCGTTATTCGCCTGGGGCTGGTTCGTACGCCCACGGATCCTGGCCCGAAGCGAGCGCATGCCCCAAGCCGAACCGATGCCCCCGTTGATGGCCGCCCGGGTCGCGGTTCTGACCATGGCTGTCTCGCGGATGGGCTCACTCGTAGGCGGTGCTTACCTCGGTGTGGTGGTGGCAACACTTGCGGAGGGACTCACCACACCGGCCGCCGAGCAGGCTTTCTGGTCGGCACTTTTGGCATCGTCGGGGGCGGTGGCAGCCGGCGCTGCCGCCTTGTGGATAGAGCGCGCATGTGTGCTGCCGACCTCCCATGACGACGAGGAGTGACTTAAGGTCAGGTGTCATGAGCCAGACACCCCTGGAAGATCTACCGTTCGACGAACTGCGTCACCGCGCATTCGGCATCGCCGAGCACCGAGTGGACATCGGCTTCTTCACCGAGCTGTTCGGTCATATGCCCGGAATGGTGGCCATCGAGAGTGAACAAGGTGACCTTGGCGCGATCGGTGGAACATTCATCGAGACGGTACGGGCGGTCAAGGAGATGTTCGGTTCAGGTGACTTGGACCCGAACACCGAGGCGCTGCTGCGTGCTCGATTCGCTACCTACATCCGAGAGCACGAAAAGTCATAGATCAGCGATCGGCATCCCCGGTAACGAAGAAGAACGACGCCACCGCCGGCCCCAGCAACTCAAGAGGCGTACCGACGAGCGCCGTTTCCATAGCTTGTAGATGGGCGAAACTCGGGGTACGCGCTTTGAGTCGGACGGGCATGACGTCTCCATCGCTCACCAGTAACCAACTGGCAATACCCAGGGGATTTTGTGTTCGGATGTGAACCGTGGTGTCCGGTGCCCGCAAGGTCTTCGGGAGCGGTACGGATACTGGCTGGTCGCCCACGTGGGCTAGGTGACCCACACCCGCCTCGATGATGCGGGCACTGAGTTGCATTCCGGTGATCAGTGAGCTGTAGCGGGCGGCGGCATCGCCGGTAGTTCGGACAGGAGCCGACCAATCGATGTCGAGTTGGTCGTAGCGCAAATAAGGGTCGTCCCGGCGCATGTCCCAATCGAGCCCGCTGGCTTGCCCCACGGCACCGGAGCAGGTGAAATCCCGTGCGGTCTCCAAACTCACGACAGCTAGACCCGACAGATCGCTCCTGGCTGACAACTCCGCATCCCACTTGGCGGCGCCTTCATCGACAGTGCGCGCGATAGCTCGCAGTTCGTCCAGACAGGAATCGGGAATGGGGCGCTCGAGCCCTCCGATGCGGGTGATCATCGGGTGGACGCGACCACCTGTGGCGTCTTCTTGCCAGGAGGCCCACCGTTCGCGGAGTTCCCGGCAGCCGGAGATTCCTAGCGAAGCAAGGAGAAGTGCGCCGGCGCCTATCCGTCCGGCTTCGGCAAGCAACATCCGCATCCATGTTGCCCGCTCCGATGGCACGATTCCTGTCGCCTGTTCGACCGCTAGGGCCACCCCGATCTCCGAAGAGACGGCGCTGAGCCAATCGTGCCGGTTGGCCAACATCATGATCTGCCGGTAGTCACGTGCCTCGAACAACTTTTCGGCACTGCGGTGCATCAAACCGATACGCACCTGGCATGCGGTGACGACATCGTCGCGAAGAGAAATGTCGAGTTCCAAACCCCCGTGCGCACCGGGATGGTGGCTACCGAGGTCCAGCCGGATCACTGGTGAAGACTCGTTGTGCAAGTAGTGCGCCATTCCTACTGTTGCGATCGCGTGCTGGTCGAAGGTTTGGGCCACTGGCTCATCGTCCCAGTCGCGGCTCAATGAGCCATCGGTAGGAGCCCCGGCCGCCGGGGAAGCCGGCAAGGCCTGGAAGTACCTGCGATTGCGGGAGCACGCTCGCGTGGTCACTCGCGCAGGCATCAAGTGCCACGTGTGCGGTGATGTTCATGGTGTTGTTCGGGATGGGTCGGCGCGGCCTACCCGAAGCAAATCCCTTGAGGGTCCCGCCATCCCAGACACCTCGAAGACGGTCCACGCGCTCATGGCCGTAATCGATCGCGATGGCCTGGCCGTTGCTGACAACTCGCCGTAGTCGGTTCCACACCACATCTCGCGGCCAGCCGATTTCCCGGCGTGCGCCCGGCCTGGTGGGAGGCCACCATTGCGCGAGCCAGGCGCGATCCCGCTCGGGTTCATCGGTGAATCGGTGCACTGCTCGATCGGTGAGAACCGGTCCGAGTTCTTGTGCACCGGTTGTGGGGTCCACGAGCACTATTCGTGGATCGCAGTTGTCGTCGAGCTCCACCACATCGCAGGGAATGTCATCAAGGAATTCATGAGCGATCAGGACTCCAGACCAGTGGCCGTCCTGGCCGGTGATATCCGAACTGCTGGGGTCAATTTCGCGTTCGATCCAGGTAATCGTCTCGTCGAGATTCGCTGGTCGGGACCGCACATCGATACCGATGAATGTGATGCCCCCGGGAAGCAACTTGCGAAGATCGGCGAGCAACCGCCCAGCACCAGCCCCAATATCGATGACGGCGAAGTCTTCCCCTGGATCATTGGCTCGCTGTCGCGCGATCAGGTCAGCGAGATATCGAGCAAGAGTGTCATCGGCGTGCACGCCGGTGGAAAACTCATCCTCAGCGTTGTGATGTCGATAAAAGCCCCCAGATCCGAGGTGGCAGTCCCGCCACGCGGCTCGCCACGGACGCGTATCTCGGCTGGATACCGATGGTGGGGTGTCATCGGTCATAGTCGAACGCTAGCTGTGACCTCCTAGGCTGGTGCGCTGTGAGCGATGCCGCACCTTCGCGATTGGGAATCGCCGTCGTCGGCTGTGGCCGGGTGGGCGCGGTGCTCGCGGCGGCCTGGCACCGCGCGGGACACCGAATCGTGGGAGTGACGGCGCGCTCAGACACGTCGCGGTTGCGAGCTGAAGCGCTCGTGCCATTCGCGCCGATCCTTCCCCGAGAGGAAGTGAGCGCTGATGCGGATGTCGTCGTGCTTTCCGTGCCTGATCAGGTGCTGCCAGAAGTAGTGGCACAGATGTCCGCGGAGGGCTCGTTGTCTGCAGGGCAGTTCGTTGTTCACCCGGCAGGACGCTACGGGTTGGAAGTTCTCGAGCCCGCGACCAATGTCGGGGCTGTCCCGCTGGCGATCCACCCGGCTTTGCCATTGACGGGAACCACGCTAGATCTTGACCGGTTAGCCGGTGCGGCTTTCGGTGTTACAGCGCCTGAGTCGATACGCAGCGTTGCCGAAGCCCTTGTCGTAGAGATCGGTGGTGAGCCAGTCTGGGTTCCGGAGGCTGCCCGCGCTGGCTATCACGCGGCCTTGGCGTTCGCGGCCAACTATTCAATGACTTTGGTCAACGAGTCGGTCGCGCTGTTGAGTGAATCAGGGATGGAGGATCCCGGCCGAATCCTGGGACCGCTGGTGCGCGCGAGTGTCGAAACCGCTTTGGAGCGAGGTGATCGCGGGCAAACCGGTCCGATCACGCGCGCAGATTCTGCAACCGTCGACGCGCACCTAGAGTATTTTCAGCAGGTCGCCCCACTCACGGCGCAGGCGTACCGCGTGTTGGGCACACTGACCGTTGATCGGTTGCTGGCAGCAGGTGTCATCGATCCCACTCAAGCCTCATTGGTACTCAGCAGTCTCGAGGCAAATCGATGAGAATCGTCCACGACGAACCGCTGCGGCCAGCACACAGCAAACGGGCGTTCGTTCCCACCATGGGTGCTTTGCACGATGGACACCGTGCCTTGATTCAGCAAGCTCGACACCTCGTGGGGACCGAGGGTGAAGTGGTGGTCAGCATCTTCGTTAATCCCACCCAGTTCGGTGCCGGTGAGGATTTTGATGCGTATCCACGCGACCTTCAAAGTGACATCGATTTTTGTGCACGTGAAGGCGTGGATTTCATCTACGCACCGTCTGTCGATGGCATCTACGGACAGAGCGCTCCTGCGCGCGTCACTATTGATCCAGGCCCACTAGGCGACATGTGGGAAGGCAGTAACCGACCGGGGCACTTCGCAGGTGTCCTCACGGTGGTCGCAATATTGCTGCACAAGGTCCAACCTGACATCGCAATCTTCGGAGAAAAGGATTACCAACAGCTCGTCCTTATACGCCGCATGTGCCGTGAACTTTCCTTCGGAGTACAGATCGTTGGTGTGCCAACAGTCCGCGATCACGATGGACTGGCGTTGAGCTCGCGTAATGTCTATCTTGACGACGCAGAGCGAGCGATAGCGCAAGCTATTCCGCAGGCGATCCAAGCTTCGCTTGCGCAGGCTCCCCGAGGTGAACAAGCAGTTGTAGCGGCTGCCCAGACCGTGCTGCGTGATGCCGGTCTCACACCCGACTACCTTGTGGTGTGTGACGAGGACCTTGGTCCGGCACCGACGGAAGGGTCTGCTCGGTTGTTGGTGGCGGTGCCCGTGGGGCGCACGCGCTTGATCGATAATTGCGCCTTGCGAATCGGCGGCGATGATGACAACTAGTGGTGGAGCATTTACCGACGGAGTTCACTCCCTGAGTGCACCGGCACCGGGGTGGACGGCATCAGCGGATGTTGTGGTGGTGGGTTCGGGTGTGGCCGGACTGACCACGGCCCTGCGGGTCCGCGCGCACGGCCTTCGCGTGTTGCTCGTGACGAAGGCGACTGTCAGCGAAGGGTCCACTCGATGGGCGCAGGGTGGGATTGCTGCGGCGTTGGCAGATGACGACTCTCCCAACGACCACATGGCCGACACACTTGAAGCCGGTGGTGGCCTGTGCAACGAGGAAGCAGTCCGAGTCCTGGTAACCGAAGGGCCAGATGCCGTGCGCGAACTCATCGCGTGGGGTGCGCACTTCGATACCGATGCCAGTGGATCCATCGCCCTCACTCGCGAAGGTGGCCACCATCGAAACCGGATCGCACACGCGGGCGGTGATGCCACGGGCGCCGAAGTTTCTCGCGCCCTCGTTGAAGCTGTGGCGGCCGACCCAGGTATCGAACTGGTGGAAAACGCGCTGGTGCTGGACTTGATCAAAGATGTCGCCGGACGGGCAGCCGGGGTCACGTTGCACGTGATCGGATCGGGTACTCGTGACGGTGTGGGGGCAGCGATTGCGCCGTACGTGGTTTTGGCCACTGGAGGATTCGGTCAGGTGTTCGGTCAAACCACGAACCCCTACGTCTCCACCGGAGACGGTGTCGCCTTGGCACTACGAGCGGGCGCTGCGGTGGCCGATCTGGAGTTCGTCCAGTTCCACCCGACCGTCCTATGGCTTGGACCTTTGGCCCAAGGCCAGCAACCGCTGGTGTCTGAGGCCGTGCGGGGTGAGGGAGCCGTGCTGCTTGATGATGCCGGGGAAAGATTCATGCTGGATGTCCACCCGCTGGCCGACCTCGCGCCGCGTGATGTTGTAGCGAAAACCATCATGCGCCGGATGCGCGAGACCGGTGCAGCGCATGTATGGCTCGACGGTCGACAGTTGGGGGCTGACACGTGGGTTAACCGCTTCCCGACGATCCTCGCCGAATGTCGAATGCGTGGGATCGATCCGGTGTCGGACTTGATCCCAGTCGCGCCTGCGCAGCACTACGCCTCCGGTGGGGTGATCACCGACTTGGAGGGACACTCCACGATCCCGGGTCTGTACGCATGTGGTGAGGTTGCGTGCTCGGGGGTCCATGGGGCGAATCGACTTGCCTCCAACTCCCTGCTCGAAGGACTGGTCTTTGCGCGTCGTATCGCCGAGGCCATCGTCTCCGACCAGCCAGTGAAGCCACAAGAGCCTCATCGGCCAGATCCTGCCGCCGATTCCACCAGCGGTGTCATCACGAATTCACAACGACGACCTCTCCAACAGATCATGGATATCGACGCCGGTGTCTTGCGCAGTGAGGGTTCGTTGAGTCACGCACGGACGGCAATCACAGCGACGATGCACGATCAGCAACTGGCAGGTCGCCAATGCACCGAAGACTGGGAGACAACTAATCTGCACTGGGTTGCTTACGTGCTCGCCGCGCACGCTCAAGCACGAGAGGAAACTCGAGGTTCGCACTGGCGCGAAGATTTTCCTGAATCTAACCCTGATTGGCGTGTCCGATTGGTGTCGACTATCGACGCGTCTGGTCAGGTACGTACGCAGCAGCATCCACCGGAGTGGCTTCCCCGAGGCGAGGACATCTGATGCAATACCCCACTTACCGGCTCAGCCCACTGATCACGGGGATGCTCGCAGAGGAGGGTTTAAGCCCTCTTGATGTGGAATCCCTTGCCTTGCGTGCGGTGGTGGAAGACATCCAAGATGGTCTGGATGTGACCACGATGGCCACTGTCTCGCCAAACCAACGCGGCCGTCTTGCTTTCGTAGCTCGGGCCGAAGGTGTGGTGGCGGGTGCAGCGATCGCCGCGGCTGTCTGCGATGTCGTGTGTGGGGACGACCGGGACTACTCATTCATCGTCTCGGACGGTGCCCGAGTGCACGCGGGTCAATCCATCATGGAGGTGAACGCACGAATCCATGACCTATTGCGGGCTGAACGGCCGGCTCTGAATTTCATCAGTCATCTCAGCGGGATAGCAACGGCAACGAGGTATTGGGTCGATGCCGTCGCTGGAACCGCTACGCAGATCCGTGACACACGGAAGACCACGCCGGGGATGCGGGAGATGGAGAAGTATGCGGTGCGCGCCGGTGGCGGAACCAACCACCGGATGAGCCTCGCTGATGCAGCGCTTGTCAAGGACAATCATGTCCTTGCAGCTGGTGGCGTCGCGCAGGCCTTCGCAGCGGTCCGCGCTGCATTCCCGGATGTTGATGTCGAAGTGGAAGTCGATGATCTCGAGCAACTCGACGAAGTTCTCGAAGCTGGTGCGGACCTGGTACTCGTGGATAACTTCACCCTCGAGGACATGGAACGGGCAGTGTTGCGCAGCAAGGGCAAGGCACGGATCGAAGCTTCTGGCGGGCTGACGTTGGATCGGGCGCGCGAAGTGGCCGCGACAGGTGTGGACTACCTTGCCGTTGGTGCGGTGACGCACTCGGCCCCTGTCCTGGACATCGGCGCCGATCTCACCGTCGACGATCAGGACTAGGAGTCGGTCATGCTGTTGGCGGTCGATGTCGGAAACACCAACACAGTCGTGGGATTGTTCAATGGCGAGGAGCTCGTCGAATCGTGGCGGATCACTACCCACGCTCGGGCAACTGGCGACGAAATGGCTCTTACATATCGCGGCCTGTTGGCAAGTCAACCGGCGGTAACCGGACTAGTGATTTGCAGCACGGTCCCGAGTGTCTTGCACGAGATGCGTCCGATGTTCGCAGCATCGTTTGCCGACATTCCCGTGGTGATCGTGGAACCCGGAACCAAGACCGGGGTCCCGGTCCTCACCGACAATCCCAAGGAAGTGGGAGCCGACCGCATCGTCAACACCCTTGCTGCGCACCATCAGTACGGCGGCCCCTGCATCGTCGTGGATTTCGGGACATCGACCAACCTTGATGTCGTCTCCGCTACTGGAGAGTTCTTGGGGGGGGCGTTGGCACCGGGTATCGACATCTCCTTGGAAGCTTTATCGCAGCGTGCGGCTCAGCTACGCAAGGTGGAAGTGCTCAAGCCACGGTCGCCTATCGGCAAGAACACTGTGGAAGCGTTGCAGTCGGGTGCGGTCTACGGTTTCGCCGGTCAAGTAGACGGCTTAGTTGATCGGATCATCGATGAGGTAGGACCGGTAACAGCGGTGGTGGCTACCGGAGGATTGGCGACTGTCGTTATCGGTGAGTCGGAAACGATCACGCATCACGATCCCAATCTGACTTTGACGGGCCTGCGCTTGGTGTTTGAGCGCAATCAAGTTTGACACCCCGCACAACAAACGAACCGGGCCGAAGTGGATTCGACCCGGTTCGCGTGCTGTGGCACTCAGGAATTGGTAAGTACTCCAGTTTCCTCGCGCACATCGGTGCGACCCATGGAGCGCATCGCGATCCCAACGAGCACGAACAGCAGACCCAACCCTGCAGCCAGGGCTGAAACCCCAAATGCCACTACTGAGGTGAAGAGGGATGCCCGCAGGAAGGATCCATTCATCGCGACATTACGCAAAGGATCCTCACGGTCCAGTTCGGCGTACGTTTTACCCCCGGTCGCCTCAAGGGCGTGGTCCTCAATGATCATCGCTTCGCAGTAGGCGGTGAAGGGTCCTGCAACATCGGATCCACCCAGGCAGGCATCTTCGGAGACTGTGATGCGTTCGGCTGCCAGAGTGTTGCTCACCATTGTGTAACTTGTCACACCAGCGACCATCAAGAACCCGCCGGCAACCATCAGGACGATGCTGATCCATGACAACGGCGCCCGAACGGTACTCATTTTGCTCGTCTTACTTGCGTGATTCGTGGACATTGCTTCCTCCTCGTTTGGCACGTCCATGCGACGGGTCAACGTCGCGCAGCAACACAAGCAGTGGGAAATGCAGATGGCTAGGGCCGAAGGCAGGGCAATTGGGTAGCGGCAGGTAAGAAGGGACCAAAGCGGGTGAGCATCCCGGGACGAAAGTCCCGCGTGATGCATCCAATAGCCTTGCCCACCGTGGACGACGCCGACATCGACGAGGATCTGCCCGAGCAGATACGCATCCGCCGCGCCAAGCGTGATGCGCTCGCTTCCCTAGGGATGGATCCGTACCCGGTCTCCCTCCCGATCACCGACACCATTGCTCACGTTCGAGCTGCCCATCCCGATCTTCCTGTCGATGCGCGAACAGGCGAGACGGTGGCCGTGGTGGGTCGAGTGATCTTTTCCCGGAACACCGGAAAATTGTGTTTCGCAACCCTGCGAGCGGGAGACGGATCGCAGATCCAGGCGATGCTGTCCTTGGACAAGGTCGGCGAAACCCAGTTGGAGAACTGGAAAGAGTTCGTTGACCTTGGCGATCAGGTCTTTGTGCAGGGTGAAGTCATCACTTCCAAGCGTGGGGAATTGTCGGTCCTTGCTGACGAGTGGTTGATGGCAGCCAAGGCGCTTCGCCCGCTGCCGGTCGCGCACAAGCCGCTGAGCGAAGAAGCCCGCGTGCGGCAACGCTATGTCGATCTCATCGTTCGCCCCGAAGCTGCACAAATCGCCCGAATGCGGGTTGAGGTAGTCGCGGCCCTTCGTGCGTCGCTTACTCAGCGAGGTTTCCTGGAAATCGAAACCCCCATGCTGCAGACCCAGCATGGGGGAGCCGCGGCGCGCCCGTTCGTTACGCACTCCAATGCTCTCGACATCGATCTGTTCCTTCGGATCGCCCCGGAGTTGTTCTTGAAGCGCGCGGTGGTCGGCGGACTTGAACGGGTTTTCGAGATCAACCGAAACTTTCGCAACGAGGGAGTGGATTCCAGTCACTCGCCGGAGTTCGCGATGCTGGAGTTCTACCAGGCGTACGCGGATTACCAGGAGATGGCGGCCATCACTCAAGCACTCATCCAGGAAGTTGCCGAGGTCGTCTTCGGTTCTCAACTCCTGGCCCGCATTGATGGCAGCGAGGTTGATCTAACTGGCCCGTGGGATACCGTGGATCTGTACGGGAGTTTGTCCAGTGCCCTGGGTAAGGGCATCACACCCCAGACTCCGCGCGCTGAGCTGGCGGACCTATGTGAGGCAGCGGGTATCTCGGTCGCACCGGCGTGGGTGCCGGGGAAACTCGTCGAGGAACTCTTCGAGCACTACGTTCTTCCCGAATTGTTGCGGCCCACATTCGTGATGGACTATCCAGTAGACACGTCTCCTTTGGTGCGCGCGCATCGGGACAAGCCTGGTGTGGTCGAAAAGTGGGATCTGTACATCGGTGGCTTCGAGCAAGCGACCGGGTACTCCGAACTTGTCGATCCCGTTATCCAACGCGAACGCCTGACAGAGCAGGCCGCCCTTGCCGCGCGTGGTGATGACGAGGCGATGCAGGTTGATGAGGACTTCCTGCGGGCTCTCGAACACGGGATGCCGCC
>DASYOJ010000274.1:0-2349 GCA_036007925.1 Candidatus Nanopelagicales bacterium | reverse complement strand
TTCGTGGGCGTGGCACACTTGGACACTCGCCCGGCAAGCCGATTGGCTTGACTCGGGCTCTTGTCGTGGCTCTACCAGCGAAAGGTGCCCAGCCCAGATCATGTCGCCAGCCGCTACTGCAAAGAAGACCGCTAAGAAGACCGCCAAGACGACGCCCGCGAAGAAGGCCGCCACCAAGGCCCCGGCCAAAAAGGCGCCCGCGAAGAAGGCGCCCGCGAAGAAGGCCGCGGCGAAGAAGGCCGCCACCAAGGCCCCGGCCAAGAAGGCTGCCGCGAAGAAGGCGCCCGCGAAGAAATCTGCGGCGAAGAAGGCGCCGGGCACCAAGGCCCCAGCCAAGAAGGCCCCAGCCAAGAAGGCCCCAGCGAAGAAGGCTGCTGCGAAGAAGGTCCCGGCCAAGAAGACACCCACGAAGGCAAAGTCGGCCGAAACCGTTGAGGTAGTGGCGACCGAGGCTGGGGTGATCGAGGTCGATGAATCAACCGAAGTCGACTTGAAGAAGGCCGCCGATCTCGAAGCCGAACTCGAGGCCGACTTGGAAGTAGACCTCGCCGAGGTAGCAACACCGGGCAAGGAGGAATCGCCCGACGGCGCGGAGTTCGTGCTTTCGGATGTGGACGACACCGACGAGCCCGTGCAAACGGTCACCGTTGCTGGGGCTACTGCCGATCCCGTCAAGGACTATCTCAAGCAAATCGGCAAAGTTGCCCTGCTCAACGCCGAGCAGGAAGTCGAATTAGCGAAGCGGATCGAGGCGGGACTCTTCGCAGAAGAGAAGTTGGCCGAAAGCAAGAAGATGGATAAGAAGTTCCGGGCGAACCTGGAATGGATCGCCCGCGACGGACGCAACGCGAAGAACCACCTGCTCGAGGCCAACTTGCGTCTGGTGGTCTCCTTGGCCAAGCGCTACACCGGTCGCGGAATGTTGTTCTTGGATTTGATCCAAGAAGGCAACCTGGGTCTGATTCGCGCTGTGGAGAAGTTTGACTACACCAAGGGCTATAAGTTCTCCACCTACGCGACGTGGTGGATTCGCCAGGCGATCACCCGGGCGATGGCCGACCAAGCGCGCACGATCCGTATCCCCGTGCACATGGTGGAGGTCATCAACAAGCTCGCCCGGGTGCAGCGCCAAATGCTGCAGGACCTTGGTCGAGAGCCGACTCCCGAGGAACTAGCGCGGGAATTGGACATGACACCTGAGAAGGTCGTCGAGGTTCAAAAGTACGGACGCGAGCCGATCTCCTTGCATACGCCGTTGGGTGAAGAAGGAGATAGCGAGTTCGGGGATTTGATCGAGGATTCCGAGGCCATCGTTCCGAGTGATGCTGTCTCGTTCACGCTTTTGCAAGAGCAACTCGAATCGGTGCTGGAGACTTTGTCCGATCGCGAGGCCGGGGTAGTGCGGATGCGTTTCGGGCTCACCGACGGCCAGCCCAAGACACTGGATGAAATCGGCAAGGTCTACGGGGTAACGCGCGAGCGGATTCGACAGATTGAGTCCAAAACAATGTCCAAACTGCGACACCCATCGCGTTCGCAGGTGCTCCGCGACTACCTGGACTGACCCTATGTCCATCGTGCGTCAAGGTGACATGCACGTTCGCACACTCACCTTTGACGAGCCCGAACACCGCAACGCGCTCAGTGCCGACCTTCTGGCGCAGTTCGTGGCTGAGTTGGAATCCGCGACGTCGGATGGAATCCGAGCCCTCGTGTTGTCGGCAACACCAGCAGGTGGCGTGTGGTCGGCCGGCCACGACATCGCCGAATTGCCCCATGGTGAGCGGGACCCCCTGACATGGGATAACCCGCTAGAGGAAGCGCTCCGGGCCGTCCGTGACGCTCCGTTCCCGGTGATTGCCGCAGTCGATGGCAGCGTGTGGGGTGGGGCCTGCGATCTCGTTCTGACGTGTGATCTGGTGGTCGCGGTGCGAACCGCCAGCTTCGCGATAACCCCAGCGCGCCTTGGTATTCCCTACAACACCGCAGGCGTCAGTCATTTCATCAGTGCCCTGCCGCTGCATATCGCAAAAGAGATGTTCTTCACCGCAGACCCCATCAGCGCCGAGCAGGCAGCACAGTTCGGAGTCGTCAACCGGTTGGTGGGTGACCGGGAGGAGATGCTGACCAGCGCGGCTGCTTTGGCCGAGCGCATCGCCAGCCGGGCGCCGTTGGCCGTCCGGGCTATCAAAGCCGAGATGGCGGCCTTGACCGATGCTCGGATGCTGACGAGTGACACCTTCGAGAAACTGTCCGTCTTACGAACGCAGGCCTGGACGTCCCGTGATTACGCAGAAGGGTTAGCAGCATTCCACGAACGACGCCCTGCCATGTTCACTGGCGAGTAAA
>DASYOJ010000273.1:0-2104 GCA_036007925.1 Candidatus Nanopelagicales bacterium | reverse complement strand
TGTGCTCACCACCTTCGGCCGCGATGAAGCCGCCGAACGCTGGGATGGCGGGGAATTCGGTCCACGTTCGGCCATGGCCGAGGCGGCACCGAAGCCGTGCGCGAACTGCGGCTTCTTGGTCCACGTGGCCGGCCCGTTCGCACGCGAGTTCGGGGTGTGCGCGAACGAGTTCTCTCCCGCCGATGGCCGTCTCGTTTCCTTGGCTTACGGATGTGGAGCCCATTCGGAGATCACCCAGCCTGCCGCCGGTGAACCCCAATAATCCTCGCCCTACGTGAGCGTGCGGCGCGCTGAAGTGTCGGCTACCTGCGCCATACCGGCGCGCACATCGACCCGCGCTAGCAACACACCACCGATCACGAAGAACACGGCGAGGAACAAAATCGCGAGCCGGTAGGAGCCGGCGAATTGCAGCGTTAAACCAAAGACCAGTGGACCGAGAACAGCGCTCGCGCTGCCGGAAACCTCGAAGAGGGAGAAGTACTCGCCTTCGCGGTCCCGCGGCACCAACTGCGCAAACAGGGAGCGTGATAGCGCCTGGCTGCCACCAAGAACGAATCCGATGAAGGCCGCCAAGATCATGAACGCGATCGTGCTTCCTGCCGGCAGTAAGTAGGCGACGATGAGGACACCGCTCCACAACACGATACTGGCGAGGACAACGCGTTTGGCACCTAGTGTGCGAGCCCACCGTGCCAGCAGAAGGGCGCCTGCGATACCGACCACCTGGACGACGATCACTGCGGCGATGATCGTCGTCGTATCAAGCCCCAATTCGATATCGGCGTACGTGGCCGATAGTCCGATAACGGTCTGGATTCCGTCGTTGTAGAAGAAGAAGGCCACTAAGAAGAGCAGGGCCTGCGGGTATGCGCGCAAGTCACGCAGTGTGTGACTGAGTTGCCGAAAACCAGAGACCAGGACAGGGGAGCCAGATGAGTGATGTGGTGGTCGATCCCGAAGACGCTTGAGCGGAATGATCGTGAAGATGGCCCACCAGCCGCCAGCGCTGAGCAGGGCCAACCGCACTGCAGTGTCCTCTGCGATGCCGATGGACTCGTGCCCGAGGTACAGCCCAAGATTCACAAAAAGCAAAAGCAAGCCACCGACGTAGCCCATCGCCCAAGCGATCGAGGAAACGCGGTCGCGCTCGTGCGGTTCGGCGATTTCCGGAAGAAACGAGTTATAGGCGACGATGGCTGAACCGAAGGCCACGTTCGCGATGACGAACAGCAGGCCACCGACCTGATATGCCGTGCCTTCCAAAAACCACAAGCCCATCACTGCGATTGCTCCGATGTAGGCCGCGATTCCCATCACGAGACGACGTGACTTAACCACGTCCGCGAGGGCGCCAACGATCGGCATCACAAGGATCTGCAGTGCGACAGATAGAGAAACGATGTACGGGTAGTACGACTCGGCGTTGACCGGCACTACCCCGAAGAGGGTGATGCGTTGACCGGCATCCTGCGCTGCCTGCGCGATTGAGGTTAGGTACGGTCCGAGGAACACCGTGACGACGGTCGTAGAAAAGGCAGAAGCCGCCCAGTCGTACCAGTACCAACCACGTTGTTCGCGGCGCCGTGGGTCGACTCTCATCAGCGCTCGGCGGCCACCATCCGCGCTCGACGCCGCATGAGGAAGGGGATGCCGACGAGCCCGCTCAGCGCACCGATCACCGCCACTGCCCACCACCAGGTGCCATCGGCTGGCGGCGCGAAGGAACCTTCAACGCTGAGTATTACTACCGCGATGAGCCACACCGCGGTGCCGATCACCACAGCCGGCAGTGCCGTCTGATCGGCCGTCTGATCGGCTGATGGGTTCGCTGAACGCACAAGGCCAGCGTAAGGCTCCCGGCTGCAGATGGGGCTTCGTTCAATGGTTGTTCATGCGGTGCTCGTGTGCTGCTCGTCTACGCTGCCCGTTATGGATGCGCGCACCCGGCGGCTGATCACCTTGCTTGTACTGGCAATAGCCATCGGAGCAGTCATCGTCGCGACCGTGGTGTCCGGTTGATCCGCTGATGCGCCGTCGCGTCCTTGGGTTGGTGCTTGCCACCGGGTTACTCGCGACAACCACGATCACCGGCCCAGTTGCT
>DASYOJ010000272.1:0-1682 GCA_036007925.1 Candidatus Nanopelagicales bacterium | reverse complement strand
ACGCGAGTCAGGTGATCCGGTGCAACTGGGTATCGGCATCTCGACCTTCACTGAGATGTGCGGCTTGGCACCCTCGCGCACGCTCGGAGCGCTGAAGTATGTGGCCGGCGGTTGGGAACACGCCACGATCCGCATGCTGCCGACCGGCAAGGTGGAACTGATCACCGGAACCTCTCCGCATGGTCAGGGCCACGAGACGGCCTGGAGCCAGATCGCAGCGAGCATCCTTGGTATCGGTGTCGATGACATCGAGGTGGTGCATGGCGACACCGGACGTGCTCCGTACGGCATGGACACCTACGGTTCGCGTTCACTCGCGGTCGGCGGGCAAGCCATCAAGAAGGCCTCGGAGAACCTGATCGAGAAGGCACGCACGATCGCGGCGCACCAACTCGAGTGCTCCCCCGGTGACCTTGAGTTCGTCGAGGGTGAGTTCCGTGTCAAAGGTGATCCGGAGAAGGCGCAGGCGATCGGTGCCGTTGCCTTCGAGGCGTTCACCGCGCACAACCTCCCCGACGGCGTCGAACCGACGCTGCAAGGTGAGGCGACAGTGGACCCGGAGGACTTCTCCTACCCGCACGGCACACACCTCGCCGCAATGGAGGTCGATACCGAGACGGGGAAGGTCACGCTGCGCAAGTACGTCGCAGTTGATGACGTCGGCGTGCAGGTGAACCCGATGATCGTCGAGGGCCAGGTGCACGGTGGCCTAGCCCAAGGCATCGGTCAGGCGCTCTACGAAGGGGCCTTCTACGACGAAGACGGCCTACCGTTGAACGCAAACCTGTCTACGTATCTCATCCCGGCGGCACCAGATCTGCCGTCCTTCATTACCGATCGCACCGAAACACCTTCCACCACCCACCCGTTGGGTACCAAAGGTGTGGGCGAGGCCGGTGCGATCGCATCCACACCAGCGATCATCAACGGCATCGTCGACGCGCTGCGCCCGATGGGTGTCACGGACGTCGCGATGCCGGCAACACCGATGACCGTCTGGAAGACCATCCAGGCCGCGAAAGGAGGCCAGGCATGATTCCAGCGACGTTTGATTACACGAAGGTCAGCACCGTCGACGAAGCCCTCTCGGCGCTCGCCGACAGCGACGACGCCAAGATTCTCGGCGGCGGGCAGTCATTGCTCCCGGTGCTTCGGCAGCGGCTCAATGCTCCAGAGCTCATCGTCGACTGCTCCGGCATCGACGAGATGAAGGGCATCGACAGCTCCGGTGACAAAGTCGTCATCGGCGCGGCTGCTACGCACCATGCCGTTATGACGAACCCGGCCGTGAAGTCCTCGGTGGCGCTGCTCGCGCAGGCGACTGAGACGGTGGCCGATCCGCAGATCCGGCATCGGGGCACTCTCGGGGGTTCGCTGGCGCACGCCGATCCGCGGGCCGATCAACCCCCGGTGGCGGTGGCTTTGGACGCCGAGTTCACCATCGCCGGGCCATCGGGCCGGCGCACGGTGCCGGCGGCGGAGTTCTTCCACGGGCCGTTCGAGACGTCGGTGGATGAGGACGAACTCCTCGTCAGCGTCGCGTTCCCGAAGTACGACGGCTGGGGTACGCATTACGAGAAGTTCAACCGCACCGCGCAGGCCTGGAGCATCGTGGGCGTTGCTGCTGCGGTCCGGATGGACGGGGCGAAGATCGCCGAAGCCCGTATCGGACTCACGAATGT
>DASYOJ010000271.1:0-4552 GCA_036007925.1 Candidatus Nanopelagicales bacterium | reverse complement strand
GGGACGATAACCGAATCTCCATTGAAGGTGACACGGCAGTCGCGATCGATGAAGATGTGGCCGCCCGCTACCGCGCCTACGGATGGCACGTGCACGAGGTGCCGGCGCTGCCATCGGGTGATGTCGACCTTGAGGGGCTGCATGCAGCGTTGGTGACGGCCCGATCCACCACCGACCGGCCGACCTTCATTCGCATGGGCACCACGATTGCGTGGCCGGCACCCAACGCCCAGGGGACCGCGAAATCACACGGTGCTGCACTGGGCGCCGAGGAAGTCGCTGCGACCAAACGTGAACTCGGACTAGACCCCGATGAGCACTTCGCTTTCCCCGAAGATCTCCTCACGCAGATTCGCTCCGATCGGGCCCAGCGGGGACAGCGCGAACACGCGCGCTGGGACAGCCAGTTCGACACCTGGCGGGCAGCCAACCCCCAGCATGCTGCCCTGCTGGAGCGACTCCTCTCCGGCGAACTCCCGGTCGATGCTCTGGGCGTGCTCCCGGAATATGAAATCGGAGCGGCTATCGCCACCCGTAAAGCATCGGGGGAAAGCATCAACGCGTTAGCCAGCGTGCTCCCGGAATTGTGGGGCGGCTCGGCGGACCTTGCTGAATCCAACAACACCACGATCGAGGGGGGTTTGAGTTTCCTACCCGAGAATTCCCCCACCTCCTCCCCCTACGGACGTGTCATCCATTTCGGCATCCGCGAACACGCCATGGGTGCGATCGTCAATGGCATCGCCCTCGATGGTCTCACCCGACCATTCGGCGGCACGTTCCTCGTCTTCAGCGATTACATGCGCGGTGCCGTACGACTGGCCGCCTTGATGCAGGTGCCGAGCACTTTCGTCTGGACCCACGACTCGATCGGACTCGGCGAGGATGGTCCCACCCACCAGCCCATCGAGCACCTGTGGTCCCTGCGAGCCATCCCGGGTTTGGCCGTCTGCCGGCCCGCGGACGCCCAGGAAACAGCAGCTGCGTGGGCAGCGGTCGTGCAACAGCGCGGTCCCGTCGGCCTCATCCTTACCCGCCAGGGCGTTCCGGTCGCCCCCACACCGATCCCCGAGGTCCGTGACGGTGTGCAGCGTGGTGGATACCTCGTGCGCCGCGTGACCGGGCAGCAACGACCCGCCGCACTGCTCATGGCTACCGGTTCCGAGGTACATCTGGCCCTCGAAGCCGCCGAGTCTTTGGCCGCCGAAGGCATCGAAGTGAACGTTGCGAGTCTGCCGTGTTTGGAATGGTTCGAGTCCCAGGACCAGTCCTATCAAGACTCGGTGCTCGATCCGAGCATTACCGCCAGGGTTGCTATCGAGGCCGGCTCCCCCCAAGGCTGGTATCGATATGTGGGCCGGTCAGGAGCCATCGTGGGTATTGATCACTTCGGGGCCAGCGCCGATGGGGCGCTGCTGTTTCGCGAATTCGGCTTTACAGCCGATGCGGTGGCCGCGCACGTCCGGGACCTACTGGCATGACTCCTGCGGTGTTGACCGAACTTTCCGCCGCCGGAGTCAGCATCTGGCTTGATGATCTTGACCGGACGCGCCTTGATGGGTCGCGCACCGACGGGTCCTTGACTCATCTGATTGCGCAACGATCGGTGTCCGGGGTCACGACCAATCCCACCATCTTTGATCGGGCGCTCGGCTCGGGCGCCATCGCCTACCGCGAACAACTCGCCGCGCTCGCAGCCCGTGGCGCGAGCGTCGATGAAGCCATCACACAGATCACGACCGACGACGTCCGCGCAGCATGTGACATCTTGCGCCCAGTCTGGGAGGCCACCGGGGGTCGTGACGGGCGGGTCTCGATCGAAGTAGACCCCCGGCTCGCCCACGAAACTCAAGCCACCGTGCAACAGGCCCGCGACCTGTGGCGCATCGTGGATCGACCCAACGCATTGATCAAGATACCTGCCACTCGGGCAGGCCTTCCTGCTATCACCGAGACGTTGGCTCACGGGATTAGCGTCAACGTCACCTTGATTTTCTCTATCGATCGCTATCGCGAGGTCATGACAGCCCACGCCGATGGCATCAAGCGCGCGATGGAATCTGGCCTGGATCCGGCGACCATCGAATCGGTAGCTTCGTTCTTCGTCAGCCGGGTGGATACCGCCGTGGACGCTCGCCTCGACGCGCTGGGCTCCCCCGATACCGCACAGCTGCGCGGTCAAGCAGCTATCGCAAATGCCCGCGTCGCCTGGCAGGCCTACGTCGATCACTGCGCCAGTGATCAGTGGCAACAACTGCACGCCGGCGGTGCCCGAGCCCAACGGCCACTATGGGCAAGTACCGGCGTCAAAGATCCGGCGTACGAGTCGACTCGATATGTCCTGGATCTTGTTGCCCCGGGGTGCGTGAACACAATGCCCGAGCCCACGTTGCACGCTGTTGTCGATGATGGAAAGTTTCGGGGGGACACCGTCAGCGGTTTGGCGCCTGCCAGCGAGGAAGTGCTCACCGACCTTGCGCGCTTCGGTATCGATATCGGTGCGATTTGCGCGGACTTGGAAGCAGCGGGCGTGCAGGCATTCATCGATTCCTGGGAAGCGCTGCGCTCGACCGTTGAGCAGTCCTTGGCGTCGTCGTCGCAATGACCAATCCGCTGCGCTCGGCATCGGACACCCGATTGCCTCGGGTAGCCGGCCCGTGCGCGATCGTGCTGTTCGGGGTTACTGGTGATCTAGCGCGCAAGAAGGTGATGCCGGCCATCTACGACCTCGCCGCGCGCGGTCTCTTGCCTCCTGGTTTCGCACTCGTAGGTTTCGCCCGACGCGACTGGGAAGACCAGGACTTCGCCGAAACCGTGCGCGAGGCCATCGCGGAGCATTCGCGCACCGGCTTCGATCAAGCGACGTGGGATCGCCTCGCCGAGGGCATTCGTTTCGTGGCCGGGGATGCTTCCGATCCTGAGGCCTACCGACGCCTCGGCGCGGAGATCGAAGCACTCGATGCCCAGCGCGGTACCGGTGGTAACCACGCGTTCTATCTATCTATCCCACCGTCCGTCTTTCCGACAGTGCTTACCCACCTGCACGAAAGCGGATTGGCCGATCCACCACACCCCAACGCATGGCGCCGCGTGGTCATCGAGAAACCATTCGGTCACGACCTGGCCAGTGCAGAGGAACTCGATCAGTTGGTCGACGATGTTTTTCCACCGGAATCCGTTTTCCGTATCGATCACTACTTGGGTAAGGAAACGGTTCAGAACATCTTGGCAGTTCGGTTCGCGAACACGATGTTCGAGCCGTTGTGGAACGCAAACTATGTGGACAACATCCAGATCACGATGGCTGAGGACATCGGCATCGGCGGGCGCGCCGGCTACTACGACGGAATCGGCGCGGCCAGAGATGTGATGCAAAACCACCTACTGCAATTACTTGCTCTGACAGCGATGGAAGAGCCGTTGACATTCTCGGCCGCCGATGTTCGGGCAGAGAAGACCAAAGCCCTGGCGGCCGTTTCTTTGCCACATGACATCGATGCCCACACCGCTCGAGGACAGTACGCACCCGGTTGGCAAGGTGGCATGCCCGTGAAGGGTTTCTGGGAGGAAGAAGGCATCTCCCCTGATTCGACGACGGAGACGTACGCTGCTGCACGGTTCAATGTCGATACCCGCCGGTGGGCGGGGGTGCCGTTCTACCTTCGGACCGGCAAACGCCTCGGGCGTCGCGTGACGGAGGTGGCAGTGGTTTTCAAACGAGCGCCACACTCACCGTTCCCCCAACGCAGTGTGGCCGAATTGAGCAACAACGCCCTGGTCTTTCGCATTCAGCCCGATGAGGGCATCACCGTCCGCTTCGGGTCAAAGGTTCCCGATACCCAAGCCATCGAGGTTCGAGACGTCACGATGGACTTCCAGTACGGAGAATCCTTCGCCGATACCAGTCCCGAGGCCTACGAGCGCTTGATCTTGGATGTCTTACTGGGCGACCCACCGCTGTTCCCCGACCGGCAGGAAGTGGAACTGTCCTGGTCCATCATCGACCCCATGCTCGATCGTTGGGCAGCCAGCGGCCGACCAGAGGAATATGCATCCGGTGGCTGGGGACCGGAGAGCGCGTACCGGATGATCGAACGTGACGGCCGCGTGTGGCGGCGGCCATGATCCGACTCGAAGACACCAGTGGCGGAGCGGTCGCTGCGGCGATCGCAGCCGAACGCCATCGGCAGGGCTCCCCCACCACGGGCATGGTGCTTACCTTGCTCATCTTGGCTGATGAGGAGCACCAGGAGGAGGCCACGTCGGCTGCTGTCCGTGCCGCTCGACAACATCCGATGCGCATCATCACGGTCATTCCCCGACCTACCTCATCCCCGGCACCAGCCCGCCTCGATGCGTTGGTCTCGGTGGGCGGCGACGACGGACCAGGCGAGTTGGCCATCTTGCGGCTTCGGGGTTCACTTGCCGAGCACTCCGGCTCGGTGGTGATTCCGCTCTTGCTGGCCGACACCCCGATCGTGGCGTACTGGCCGGGCCGGGCGCCGGTGGACCCCAGCTCCGATCCGATCGGCCGACATGCGTCGCGACGCAT
>DASYOJ010000270.1:0-3094 GCA_036007925.1 Candidatus Nanopelagicales bacterium | reverse complement strand
GTATCGGTTGTCGGCGGATGCCTTGCGTGATCTGGACGCCGATGTGGTGGTTACCCAGGATCTGTGCGCGGTGTGCGCGGTGGATGTCTCGGTGGTGGAGGACGCCCTCGGATACTTGGGGTGCCGGGCTGACGTGGTGACGATCGATCCGCACACGCTGGCGGAGGTATTCGACTCGGTGCTGGTGTTGGGCGAGCGGACTGGGCGATTGGATGCGGCCCAGGCGTTGGTTTCATCGTTGCATGCGCGGGTGGATGCGGTGCGCTCGGCGATGACGGGCTTACCGCAACCGCGGGTGTTGGTGCTGGAGTGGACCGATCCGCCGTTCGCGCCCGGGCACTGGATCCCGGAGATGGTGCAGATCGCCGGAGGGGAATGTGTCTTGGGGCAGGCGGGTGAGAAGTCGCAGCGGGTGACCTGGGAGCAGGTGGGTGAGTGCGCGCCGGATGTGGTGGTGTGCGCGCCGTGCGGGTTCGATCTAGCCGGATCGGTGGCGTTGTCCGAACAGGTGCGCGACCGGTTCCCCGGGGTGCCGGTGTGGGCGGTGGATGCGAACGCTTCCTTCGCGCGGCCGGGGCCACGGTTGGTCGATGGGATCGAAGCGCTCGCGGGGATCTTGCATCCGCAGGCTGCGCCGTTGCGCCCGGAGTTGTCCGTCGCAGTGCCCAGCGGGCAGGGACCGGAGTGAAAATTCTAGTTGACGACTAGTTGAAAAAGGCGTAGTTTGCGAATATGACCGTCACCGTAGGGTCCTTCGAGGCCAAAACCCATCTGTCCAGCCTCCTGCAGCGAGTGGAAGCGGGAGAAGAGGTGACGATCACGAAACATGGTCGACCGATCGCACGGCTAGTGCCGGTTAACCAAGGAGCGCCGCGCGACTGGAAGTCCTTCTGGGCGCGCGTGGATGAGCACAGGGTTCATGCTGGCTCGAGGGCTGATATCAAGCAGCACATAGAAGAAGGTCGAATGTGAAGGCGTTCGTCCTCGATGCATCGTTGGCGATGGAGTGGTTCAGCAAGGACCCGTTGGAGGCGTCACTGGACAAGAGATCTCTCTTTGACGATCGGGTCGCCGTTGTGCCTGCTTTGTGGCGTTACGAGGTGATGAGCGTCATCACTCGGTGGCAGCGACAAGGAGAAATCACGCCCGCTGAAGCAGCACTACTGCTCAACGATGCCCTTCAGTTGCCTTTCGCCGTAGTCGAGGAAGGCAGTCCTGACGCGGTTGTGGAGGCGGCAAACGTCCATGGCCTGTCGGCCTACGACGCCACCTATCTGCGCGCGGCCATGGTTACCGGCCAGCCGCTAGCGACCCTCGACAAGTCGTTGATCAGGGCAGCTGCGGCTGTTGGTGTCGAGTGCGTCTGAGTGATAGCCGTTCGGTGCGGTCTCGGGCTGGGTATTCGTCGTCCTAATTGCCGTCGCCTAGTGTTAATCCATGTCGAAATCCGATCACCACGAAATCGCTGGCTATCACCTCAACCACAAGCAGCACTCGGCCCTTGAGAAGGTCTATGCCCATCCAGTGGCGCACAACCTGACCTGGCACGAAGTGCGCACCTTGTTGGATGCAGTGGGGGAGGTCGAGGAGAAGCACAACGGTTCCTGGCGGATCACCGTGGGTGGCCAGGTGGAGGTCTTCGACCCCAACCACGGCAAGGAACTTTCCGTCGAGCAAGTGATGGACCTGCGCCGGATGATGACCGCAGCGGGATTGGAGATCAGCGCATGAACGAGCCACAACCAGTGGAAGAGGGCAACCCCTCGGGAGTCTCCGGCATTGTGGATGTGACCGGGCACTACGTCGTGGTGGCGGTGGATTACCACGAAGCGCGCATCTATCCGCTCGATGGCGGCGGCGTGACCAGGCCGGAAAAGATCGTTCCCTCCGACCCCAAGGGTCGGCACCACAACCTGCACACCAAGGCCGGTTCGGTGCGCGGTTGGTACAACCCAGATGACATCGAGATGTGGCGGTCGTTGGCTGAGCAGCTACGCGGAGCTTCGGCGGTGTTGTTGCTGGGTCACGGCAAGGGCAAGGCGAATGCCTCCCACCAGTTCGTCGACTATGTCGAGCAGCATGATCGTGAGTTGGCGCCGGCGCTGCTGGGTGATGTTCGGGTGGATGTCGATGACCTCACCGATGCGCAGATCGTGCGGATTGGGCAGCAGTTCTTCGATATGGCGCCGGAGCGGTCGGATCGGCCGAGCGCTTAGCTTTCGCCGGCTGGCATGACCCGGTTATGCACAGCCGGTGATCTCGGTTCCCACAGGCATCGAGTTCCAGCTAGCGGTGGATCGATCGTGGAACGAGCCTAGGTCGCATGGGACGTGCGATCGAAGCAGGACCAATGGAGGTCGCACCTCGTTGGGTGTTACGTAAGGTAACTATTCTGGCCAACTGCCAAAAATTATGGCAAGGTGTCGGCATGGATCTTGCCTTCCCGCTCCGCTCACTGGTGCCGACCATGGACTCTGAGGTACTCGGGGTTCTCGCGGGCACGCAGGCTGAAATGAGCATCGCTCAGATCACGGCGGTAGCCAGTCGTGGCTCGCGTCAGGGACTGACCTTGGCTCTCAGCCGGCTCGTAGAACACGGCTTGGTGACGGCGAGTCCGGCCAACAGGGGATCGATGTACTCACTCAATCGCGATCACGTGCTCGCCGATGCCTGGCTGGCGGCCATCAAAGCCCGAGGAGTTTTCCTTGATCGGCTCCGTGATGCAGTGCAGTCGCTATCGCCTCAACCCCTGCACGTATCGATCTTCGGTTCCTTCGCCCGCCGTGAAGGCGGTCCTACCAGCGACATCGACGTTCTGTTCGTCCTGCCGCGCGGACGTGCTGTCGATGATGAATGGGAGGCGCAGGTCCGTGACTTGGGAGATCGAGTCTTCGCGTGGACGGGCAACCCCATGGAGCACATCGCCTACACCGAGGACGAACTCCTCAACGTTGTGAAGAAGAAAGCGGCGATCGTCGAGTCGTGGCGCACCGAAGCTCTTACCGTTCACGGTCCCGATGCGGCGTCGCTACTGAAGCTTGAGGCCTAGGTCTGGGTGCAGGCGGCACAGTGAATCCACGTCGAGTCCCCACGC
>DASYOJ010000269.1:0-1968 GCA_036007925.1 Candidatus Nanopelagicales bacterium | reverse complement strand
GAAGTACTTCCTGCCGCATGCCGACAACTGCGTACTCCTGGCGGGGTATCAGGCGGTCGGCACACCGGGACAACAACTACGCGACGGCGCATCCTCCGTGCGCATCCACGGCCAGGATGTGCCGGTGCGAGCGGACATCGTGAATATCGAAGCCTTTAGCGTCCACGCGGACCGAGCCGAACTCATCGATTGGATCGGCTCGGCTCGGCAACGTCCGGGGGTCGTGTATCTCGTCCACGGCGAACAGGACGCTGCTGGCGAACTGGCCGCAACTCTCCGCACGGAACTGCACATCCCTGCTGTTGTGGCGGAAAACGGCCAAGCGATCGAGATACCACCACGCGGGCGAGCCGACTAGTTCAGTCGCGTAGCTCGCGTCCGCGCGTCTCGATCCGAAAGAAGAAGGTCACTACGGCACCGAGTAAAGCGAACACGGCAATAACTCCGATGGCGGGGCTGAGCCCCACCGACGCTGTAGCGATGGGCAGCAAGAAGGTGCCGACCACGGCGCCAACCTTGCCGGCAGCAGCCGCCACGCCGTGACCGGTAGCGCGAAGTCTGGTTGGGAAAACTTCCGCAGGTAACAGGTACGTCGTGGCATTCGGGCCCATATTCACCATCGTGTTGAAAACGATGAAGGAAGCCAGCAGGATCCACAGCGGTCCACCGCTACCAACCACCGCCAAGGTGCCAAGTCCCACGGCCATGCCAAGAAAACCGGCGATCTGCAATTGGATACGCCCCGCCCGTTCGACCAAGATCATGTTGAGCACGAAACCGATGATTAAGAACAGATCGGTAAACGCTGCCTGACCAGTGGCAGCGATATCGGCGGCGATGAAGTCGTCCTTCGCCATGTGCGTGTTCGGGTCCGCGCCGGTGAGTCCGGCGAGGATTGTCGGAGTGAACAGGCCGATGCCGTACAACGCGATATCCATCAAGAACCACGGCACAGTCGTCAAGATCAGTGCTCTGCGCCGAACCGGGGCCCACAGATCCTTGAAGGTCATTCGCGGCTGCGGACCGGCGTCATATACCTGGGCGAAGGCGATGTCCTCTTCGGTGACGACCGGGCGCTGGCCCGTCAGCCACTCCGTGTCCTTCTCTGCCTGGTCGAGGTTCCCGCGCTCCGCCTCCCAACGGGGGCTCTCGGGAATTCGTAGCCGCAAGATCGCAACGATGAGCGCCGGAACTACACCAGAAAGCAGCATCCAGCGCCACGTTGTTTCGTCCGGCATCAATGTCAGCAGCAGAAATCCGGCTCCGGCGCCAAAGATCATGCCGATCGCTTGGAACGAAAAGGCTCCGGTCATCCACACACCACGTTTACGCGCTGGCATCACTTCGCTCACCATGGAGGCACTCAGCGGGTATTCGGCGCCCACAGCGGCCCCTTGGAGAAACCGAAAGACAGCCAGCGACCACACGTCCCAAGCGAAAGCCGCCAAGATCGCCGTCACCAGAAACACGATCAGATCGATCTTCAGCATTGCTCGACGCCCGATGCGATCGGCAATCCGCCCAGAGAGCAACGCACCGGGGATCGCGCCGAGGACTGCAGCGCCTACCGCCACCGAGTCCTGCCAACTGCTCAACCCCAGATCGGCAACGATCAGCGGGCCGGCCACACTCATGATGAACAGGTCGTAGCCATCGAGGCCTATTCCCGATGCGGCCAGAGCCCAAACGCCTAGCCGACGACGCCTGACGGGGGCCTCGTCGAGGACGCGAGCGACTGCATGCTTTCGTGCTAGCGCGGGTGCCATTCGATGTCTCCTGGGACGGGGGCTTGAGGCGTCGCGGCAAGGGACAATAGTCGTTGCTAGCGCAAGGGGCCGTCCGTCATACCCGATCCAGCATCCGGAAGAGCCTGAAGGCCCATTTCAACTGGCGTCATCAACCCTGCATGTCGCGGCAGCACTCGAACGGTGTACCCGAAAGGTCCGTTGGCACCTAATTCCAAGGAAA
>DASYOJ010000268.1:0-4344 GCA_036007925.1 Candidatus Nanopelagicales bacterium | reverse complement strand
CCCACCCAGTGGCTCGAGAGTTGGGGGCTGAGCAAGTTGATCGGCAAAATGATGCGTGGCGAGAGCCCGGCAACGGCTGCGTACCGCTGCATCATCTGCTGGTAGGTGAGTACCTCCGGGCCACCGATGTCGAACGCCCGGCTGACGTCCGCTGGCAAGTCTGCGGCAAGCACGAGATAGCGCAAGACGTCACGGATAGCAATCGGCTGGGTCTTGGTACGCACCCAGCGCGGGGTGATCATCGCGGGGAGGCGTTCGGTGAGGTAGCGCAGCATTTCGAAGGACGCCGAGCCGGATCCGATGATGACTGCTGCTCGAAACTCGGCGGTGGGAACGCCCGAATCGTGCAGGATCTGCCCGACCTGTACTCGGGAACGCATGTGCGGGGACATGTCCTGCGGGGGAATCTCGGGAGCCAAGCCGCCGAGGTAGACGATGCGCCGCAGTGAACTATCGCGGGCGGCATCAGCGAAACTGTGGGCCATTGCGGTTTCTGCTGTCTCGAGATTCGACCCCTCTTGCAGTGAATGCAACAGGTAGTACGCAACATCGATGTCCCGCATAGCTGCGGCCACAGCCTCGCGATCCCCGGCATCGCCTTGGACGACCTCGATCTGATCGACCCAGGGATAGTCGCGCAGCTTCTCCGGTGTTCGGGCCAGGACCCGGACGGTGTGTCCGTGGGCGAGGAGTTCACGAACGAGGCGACCACCGACGTACCCGGTGGCGCCGGTCACCAAACAGCGAAGGCCCATGCCATCAGTGTGACGTACATCGTGGGGGCGTGCGAGTGCTAGGGGCGCATCTCACCGGAATCGTCGTCGGCGATCAATTTCGTGTTGCCGTCTTCGGTGGTGTCCCGGGCGGGATCGTTGTCCTGTGCACTGCCGGTGGCGAAGTCCCGGGTGCTAGGTAGATCTTTTGTCGTGGTGGGGCCAGGGGGCGGGACAGCCTGGGTGCCGGCTTGGAAGGTGCGCACCTGCATGCCCTCCAGCGGAATGCGGATGCCCGCAGTGTCGAGAGCCTCCTTCATTCGCTGACGGATGACCCGGCCGGCAAACCACTGATTGCCGTTCGGCACGATCTTGGTGTTGATCCGCACAACCACCGCTGTGGCGGTGAGCTCGGTGACGTTCGAGTAGTACGGGGCTCCAAGCAAGACTCCGTTGTACTGCTCGTCCTCACCCATTTCCTTGCCGGTGGCGTCGATGACTTCTTGCACCTTGGCAAGGTCTTCGTCGTAAGGAACTGGGATTTCGATGAGGGAGTATGTCCAGCCCTGGGACTGGTTTGCCACCGTCTGGATTTGCCCGTTGCGCACGTACCAGACAACCCCCCAGAAATCCCGAACGCGCGTGTATCGCAGCGCAGTTTCCTCGACCTCACCAAGGACGAGTCCGCCGAGATCGACGGTGTCTCCGATGCCGAGCTGGTCTTCGAAGATCATTGAGATGCCGTTGAGGTAATCGGCGACGTAGGACTGAGCGCCGAAGCCGACGACGGCACTGACCACTGCGCCGCTGGCGATGATGGGTGCGATGTTGACGCCCAAGGTGCCCAAGATCGTCATGATCGCGGCGAGCCAAATGAGAATCACCAGTGCGTTGCTGGCCAGCGAACCGAGGGAATGGGCCCGTTGTCGCTGCCGGTCTTGCATCAGGGTTGTGGCGAGGTCTTCATCGCCTGCTCCGCGCAATTGACCGGGTCGGCGGCTCGGTGCCTTGTTCGTGACGGCAGCCACGGACCTGCGGATCGCCCGGCCGCCGATGAGTTGCGCGAGGAAAGCGATGACGATGATTAAGGCAACGCGTAAAAGCATCTCGACAGGAAAACTGTCGGAAAGGTCGCGGAACCACTGCCAAATCTCGTTCATCTACGTCCTCACGTTGCTGGCCTGTCAGCCCTAGCCTTCCATGTCGGGTGCTAAGCCCGTCCAGCGCGCTAGGAACCCCAAGGTGTCGGCCGTTTCCGCCACGGCGGTTTCCAACTTGCGCGCACCGTGTCCGACTCCCGCCTCGGTGCGCAGCAGGATCGGGCGGTCCCCGCTGGTGGCGGATTGCACCGCAGCGCACATCTTGCGGCCATGCATCGGGTCGGTGCGGGTGTCGTTATCGAAGACGGCGAACATGGTGGCTGGGTAATCCGTGCCGTCGACCACGCGGTGGTAGGGCGAGTAGGCGTGCAGCCAGCCGAACTGTTCGGGGTCCTCGGGATCGCCGTACTCCACCGTCCACGTCGGACCTAGCTCGCTGGTGGTGTAGCGGATCATGTCGAGCAGCGGCGCGACACACACCACGGCGTTGAAAAGATCGGGACGCTGGGTCATCGCCGCTCCAACGAGCAGGCCACCGTTGGATCCGCCGTAGATACCGAGTTGAGCCGGTGTCGTCCATCCCTGATCGACAAGGTACTCGGCAGCGGCGTGGAAATCGTCGAACACATTCTGCTTCTTATCCAGCATGCCATCGCGATGCCACTGTTCACCTTCGTCACCACCACCGCGCAGGCAAGCAACCGCCCAGACTCCTCCTGCTTGCACCCACGACAAGATCGCCGCGGAAAACCCCGGTTGCATGGGGATGCCGAAGCCGCCGTAGCCGTACAGCACGGTTGGTCGCGTGGTGTCGGGTTCGCCCGTGGGAGAGATTACGAACATGCGCACCGTGGTGCCGTCCTTCGAGGCGTACTCCACGAGTTCGGAGTGGACATCGGGGACATCCACCTGGCCCGGTGGCACCTCGTACACGGAAACGAGGTTGGTGCGAGCATCGAAGGAGTAAATGGTCGGCACGCTGGTGTGATCGGTGTAGGCGAACCAGACCACCGGACCGCCTTCGGGGCGTTCGATCGGACCGGCCACTGTTCCTGCGCCGGGTAGATCCACGTGGCTCATCAGCGCGCCATCACGTGCCCGGCGCACGGTCATCTGCGCGACGTTGTGGGCTGTCGTGACAGCCACCAGTAGGTCTTCGTCGAGTTCGGGACCGTCGAGTAAAGCCACCGATTCGAGTACCTGCTCGGGATCTTCCTGGATCAACTCCTGCCAACTCGATGCCTCCCAGGCGCCCGGTTCGGTCACTGCGAGTCGGCCTCGAGGGGCATCCCGGTCGGTGCTGACGTAGACGCGACCATCGCGACCGAAGGTCAGCGAGGTCTGGGCATCAACATCGCCCTGGACGATCTGGAAAGCCGGACGCTCAGGTGGGCTCGTGGTCAAGTCGGCCACCCACAGATCGTTACGCGGTTCGGTCCCCTCGGCGGCGGAGACCTGGAGCCACCGACCATCGCGTGAGACCTCGACCCCGTAGTAGTTCGTCATCGTCATCCCAGCTCCGAAGACGGTGGGGTCGTCGTCGGCGCCTGTTCCCACGCGATGAAGTTGCACTCGGCGGTGAAAGCCCTGCTCGGATTCGGGGAGTACTTCCGGTGGTAGGCGCCGCACGTAATAGAAGGCATCACCGCCGACAAGCCACGCGACCGGGGAGTATCGACAGCGATCAATTGGGCCGTCGATCACCTGCGTGGTCGCGACATCGAGCACGTACAGAACCGACTCCTCCGTCCCGCCTTCGGAGATTTGGTAGGCAATCCGGTCGCCTTCTTTGGAAGGTTGCCAGGCATCGAGAGTCGTGGCGCCGGTGGGATCGAGCGCCATCGGATCGATCAGCACTCGCTCTGATCCGTCCGCATCGCGCACGAACAAGACGCCAAATTGCTGCCCGGGTTCACGCCGGGTGAAGAACACCCGCGCACCTCGGTGGACTGGCATCGACACCGCTCCCGCTCCGAGTAAGGCGGCGACACTGGTTTCGAACTGATCGCGCATCACCCAGGTGTCTCGTTCCCCTTGGGTCACGGCAACTTGCTCGGTCACCCATTGCTGCGTTCGTGGATCGCTGGAGTCTTCGAGCCAGCGGAATGGGTCAGGCACGGCGATGCCATGCATGTCGTCAACGATGGAAGAACGTTCGGCGGTTGGGTACTTGGGGGGCATGTCGCCACCTTAGGAGGGACGCGGATGGCGCGCTGCGTAGCGTGGGTGTGTGCACGGAGAACTCGGCGCAGCTCACGAAGCTGACGGTGGTTATCGCGAACTCCTGCATCGGCTTGCCGATGAATACCGGGTGGCAACGCAGTACTGGGGGCAAGCGGGGAACCACGTGAGCGTTGAAGACAGCATCATCGTGGAAGTACTCGCTGCATTGGGTGTTGATGCATCTGATCAAGGCGCCATCGAGGCTGCTCTGGAGGACGTCCGGATGCGCGAATGGCGCCGGGTCATCCCACCAGTGTTCGTGACATGGACAGGTGAATCGCGCCGACTATGGGTGCATCTGCCACACG
>DASYOJ010000267.1:0-2681 GCA_036007925.1 Candidatus Nanopelagicales bacterium | reverse complement strand
CTCGGCGGCCTGCGCTTTGCGCCCATAACCACCGCGCTCACGCTGGAGAGGATTGGTGGGGCCGTCGAGTAGTTCATCAAGGGACAGTGACGTCATCCACGGCGCGGTCGCCGTCGCATCAAGGAGCGCATTCACCACAGTGGCCGACGGATCCCAGCGGATGTCGTCTGGACCGACCACAATCGCTCGCGAGGGCGCGTCTTGCGGAATGGTGCCGGCCAGGACACCGGACTCAGCCAAGAAGGCTTGGCGCACTTCGATGGCATCGGAGCGATTGCGTTGGGGGGCGCTGAGCAGGTCGGACATTCGTGGCTCGCGCAACACCGCCTGCAATGCCCCGAAGGAGGTGCTGATCACCGAACGACCAGTGTTGGCTCCCGCGTACGCATCTTGCGCGCGCAGGAATCGACCGGACACGATCACGGTGCGCACCCCAGCCGAAGCCAGCAGGTCCGCCGTGGGTCGATCCACGCGACCGAAGGGTGCCCAGTAGATGCCACCGGTAACCGGTTGCCCGAGCGCCGCCGAACCGACCGGCACGGCTTGGGTGATGGCACGCACCACATCGGTGGACATATCCGCGGCCGTCAAGGCACTGGCATCGACATCGGCGTAGGGCAACGCGCGCAGCGCGGGCGTAGCAGTCCCGGCGAGCGCGGAGTTGAGTGCGTCCAACCACTGTTGGGCGTCTTGGGAGCGATCTCCAACGACCACCTCCCCCGAGCGCACCACCTGATACCCGTCGGTCATATCGCGCACCGACTGCAGCAGAGCCGGATCGGCGATCCAATCGACCGTTCGCGCTTGCTGCGAACCACTACGCACGAGTGTGTCGAGACGGCCTTCGGGCGAGATCGCCAGCGGTGTTTGGTCATCGAGAAAAACCCCATCCGCGCTGCGCGCCGGGTAATCGGCCAGCGGCCATAGCCACACCATCTGCACCGGGGTGATGGCCGCTGGATCCGGGAACCACGGCAAGAACGTGCGCATGATCCCTTGGCGTTGTTCGAACTCTTGGCTTTGCGACCCGCGCTGGGTGCCGAGTACTTCGACGGCGAGCGCGTACACGCCTTGCTCGCCCAGCGGCAGCGTTTCCAGGGGGACGCGCAACGCGAATGCGATCTGTCCACGCGGGGGAATGGTCTCCGCGACAGCTGCCCGCGTGGCATCGACCACAACGTCCACCGGCTCGGGGATTGGTTCGGTGTCCGGATCCTGGGGCTCTTGCGTGTCCAGACCGGCCTCGCGCACCGTGGTGATCTGCGAGCGACGGGTCAGCGGCTCCGCGGACAACCGAATACGTACCGCAGCCCCCGCGATCACATCGGCGGTGTTATTCACGATGCGTCCTTCAACGCGGAGCGTGTCACCGGGTTCGGGAACCACGGGCGTGAGCCGATCGAGCACGACTTGCACGGGTGCATCGCTGACCGCATGGGCAGGCGAGCTCGAGACGACAGCACCGGCGAATAGGCCAGCGATGACAGCAGCCAACGTCAGCAGCGTCACCAGCGTGCGTGGCGCGCGCAAGGTCACCACTGCCCCCTAGCCGGCGTCGGCCAGCAGATCGGGCACCTGGGCCATGAGTCGTCGTTCGTCGGCGTATCCCAAGCGAGCGCTCACTTCACTCAGCGGAACCCAGTCAACCTCGTCGACCTCGATATCGGAGGCGTCGAGTTCGCCACTTTCGGCCTTGAGGAGGTAGTGGTGCACGGTCTTGTGCACCCGCCGATCCGAAGCGGTGAAGTAGAAGTCGATGACCCCCAACGGCGCCACCACCCGGCCGGTGATCCCGGTTTCCTCGCTGACTTCGCGTACCGCCGCCGCCTCGAGGGTCTCCCCGTCCTCGAGATGACCCTTAGGCAGGGACCACACCAGCCGACCCCGCCGGTTGGTCCGGGCGATGAGGGCGGCGCGTCCTTGCTCGTCGACCACCAGGCCCCCGGCGGAGGTCTCTTCGACAGCGGGGCGGGCCATGGCCCGAGGATAAACCTCACCGCCGGGCTAGCCTTGTGCGTCGTGTCCACCCCCCGCCCCGCCGCTTCGGCCGCTTTTGTGCAGGACCTGCGCAAACAGGCCGTTTCCTCACTCGCGCCGGTGGCTGGCCCGCTGCAACGGATCGGGGAGCGTTTCCGCGAGGCCGGCTACGCCATTGCGCTGGTCGGCGGGCCGGTGCGCGATGCGCTCTTGGGACGGCTGACCCCGGATACGGATCTGGACTTCGCCACCGACGCCCACCCCGAGCAGGTGCTCGCCTTACTGGAGGGCTGGGCCGAGGCGGTATGGGATGTCGGGATCCGGTTCGGCACCGTCGGCGCCCGGGTGGATGGCCGGGAAGTGGAGATCACCACCTACCGCACCGAGGCCTACGAAACCGATTCCCGCAAACCCGACGTTGTGTACGGCACGCAGTTGAGCGAAGACCTTTCGCGTCGTGACTTCACCATCAACGCGATGGCGATGACGCTTCCTGATCTGACTTTCGTAGATGAGTACGACGGCCTCGCCGATCTCGCGGCTCGACGCATCCGTACGCCGGTCACCGCCCAGCAGTCATTCGATGACGATCCACTGCGGATGATGCGCGCGGCGCGGTTCGCTGCGCAGTTGGACTTCACTGTTGACGACGATGTCATCGCCGCAATGACTGAGCAGGCAGCACGGATCGAGATCGTTTCCGC
>DASYOJ010000266.1:0-1707 GCA_036007925.1 Candidatus Nanopelagicales bacterium | reverse complement strand
GTCGATCGCCCAGCAGTTGCTCGCCGGTTTCGTGGATTTGTCGATGGCGTCGTGGACGTCGTTCTTGAATCCCGCCGTGCTCATCGGCCTGGAGTCCCCCGGCGGTACCGGGGGCCCGCTGGATGCCATCTTCGGCGGACCTGGCGCACCCGGCGGAACAGTCAGCCGCTATTTCGTGTTCATGGGATCGGCGCTGCTGGCGGCGCTGGGGTACGCGGGGTGGAAGGTCATGTGGGAATGGGCTCGCAGCGCGGCGGCGTGAGCGATCAGCAGATCTGACCCCATTGGCCGAGCAGATCCTCTCGGGCCTGTTGCTCGGTTTGCTGGAAAAGCTGTTGGTATGTGTAGGGGTCGTCGTAGGTGTATTCCTCGGCTAACCCGGTTTGCAGCATCGCGAGGTTGACCATCACGCCATCTTCGAGCCACACATAGGCAAGCACCCGACCGTAGGTGTCGTAGGCGCCCTGCGTGGCGTCGAGTTCGAGATAGACGTCCTGGCCGGACATGAGTTGCTCGGCATAGACGCTGGCCTCTGGGCCCGCGCATTCCACCGGTCGATTCGGCGCGACCGTTTCGGGGGTGTCGATGCCGATCAAGCGCACCGCGGTGTCTTGGCCATCAATGAGCACACGGACGGTGTCGCCATCCACCACGCGGGTGACCGGGAACGGGCCTTCGGCGCCCGCGGGCATGTTGACACCAGGAGCCGGTTGGGCTGGGGCGGGCTCGAAGTCCGATTCGGAGCCGCAGCCGCTGAGGGTGAAAGCAAGGGCAAACGCGGCGAAGGTAGCGATCATTACTCTCGCGCCACGCGTCCCCCGGAACATGGAATAACGGTACGCGTGGCACGGAATACTCAGGCGCGTGATGCGCGCGGTTGTCTACGACGAACCAGGATCCTTTTCGGTGCGCGAGGTGCCCGTACCTGAGGTAGGTGCCGGGCACGTGCTGGTGCGCATGACGGCGGCGGGGATGTGCGGCACCGATCTACACCTGCACGAGGGGCAGTTTCTTGCCAACTTTCCGCTCACCCCCGGTCACGAGACGCTGGGGGTCGTTGCGTCGGTGGGCGCCGAAGCGGTGGATGGCCAGGGTGCGTCGTTGTCGATTGGACAGCAGGTGGTGATCAACCCGAACTCCGCCTGCCGAACGTGTGACTACTGCACGGCAGAGCGCCCGTGGCTCTGCGAATCCTTCGCCGGTATCGGCTCCTCCACCCCCGGTGGTTTCGCTGACTATGTGTTGGTGCCCGGCGCGCAAGTGTTCGACACCACCGGAATCGATCCGGACTTGGCGGTGTTCGCGGAACCTTCGGCGTGCATCGCGCATCTGATGGACCGGCTCGATCCGCTTACCGGCACTTCGGTAGTGGTGTTAGGTGCTGGGCCGACAGGTGTGCTGTTGACGCAGTTCCTGTTGTATTCGGGGGCGTCGTTGGTTGTCCTTGCTGATCCGAATGACTTCAAGCTGGCGGTGGCGTCGTCGTTGGCAGACATAAGTGTCTTCACGATCAATCGAGAAGACGTGGTTGGCTCGATTGACCGGCTGGTAGCCGCCTTCGGTGCATTCGATGTGGTGATCGATGCGACCGGTCGAGCCGGAGTGATCGAGCAGTTGCCACGCTTGGCCAAAAATGGTGGTCGGATCGTGTACTACGGAGTGGCCGATGAGGCCGACCTCGTACGCATCTCACCCTTTGAGATCTTT
>DASYOJ010000265.1:0-1964 GCA_036007925.1 Candidatus Nanopelagicales bacterium | reverse complement strand
TTCGCCGCCGAGAATTGCACTAGCCGGTAGGCGTAAGCCATCCATCACCAACTCGGTGGTGTCGACTCCCTTGTAACCCATCTTCTCAATCTTGCCCGGGATGGTTAGGCCGTCGCGGACTTCCCCGAAACCTTCAGGTTTGTCGATGAGAAACGTGCTCATCCGCTTGTAGACGCTGGCGTCTTCGGGAGCTGCATTGTCAGTACGCACCAACACCGCAACTAAGTTCGACGAGCCCCCGTTTGTCAGCCACATCTTCTGACCCGTAAGCAGGTAATCATCACCATCAATTACGGCTTTACTGGTGATCGCCGAGACATCGGAGCCACAGCCCGGCTCGCTCATGCTGAATGCCCCGCGGATCTCCCCTTCGGCCATCTTGGGCAGGTAGTGCTGCTTTTGCTCTTCGGTTCCGTGATGCAAGACCATGTGAGAGACGATGAAGTGCGTATTAATGACGCCACTGACACTCATCCAGCCACGGGCGATCTCCTCGACCACCAGTGCGTAGGTGAGAAGTGATTGACCGAGCCCGCCGTACTCCTCGGGGATCATCAGGCCAAAAACGCCAAGTTCCTTGAGTCCGTCGACGATGTCCTTGGGGTATTCGTCGTTGTGTTCGAGTTCCCCGGCCACCGGGATGATCTCCGCGTCCACGAATTCGCGGATCCCCGCGAGGATGTCCTTTTGGTCTTGGTTCAAACCCTCGGTTTGCAATAAACGGCCCATGGCTTCCCCTCCTTGCCTCCTGGGGATGCTAACGCCATCACCGGCATTGTGCCCGGGCAGTCGCAGATCCGCTGGCTAGCCGGGTGCCGGTCGCCACAGGCCAGCCCCTGGGTTAACGAGCCCCACCACCGCAGCGAACGGGACCGCAAGGACTGGGAGCACCGTCAGCACACTGGCCCCTAACGCCACAGAGATGAGCACCTGGGTGAGTGCGATCGGCGCCCACACGCCAGTGAGGAAAGCGATTGCATGTCCCACATCAGCACGGGGCTCCAGCACCGTGCGTTGGGCGGCCTTCGCAACAAGCGCGCTCAGCACGCCCATCACGAGGGCGGCCAGCCATATCGGTACCACCAATGCGGCTCCGGAACTCACCACCGCAAGCAGCACCAGCCCTACGAGGCGCAGCAGGCGTTCGGGCCGTGGTTGGCGCAGGACTTCACGCAGTCTTGCCCGGGGATCGGGTTCGGGCATCGGCGTGGGAATTGGTATCGAGCCGTCGAGCATGACGTCGCGGGCGCGAACTAGATCGCGAAAGTGCGCCGGATCACCACCGGCGTCCGGGTGGGACACCCGCGCCCATACTCGCCAAGCACTGCGCACTTGCTCAGCGCTGGCCTCCGGCTGCACTCCCAAGAGCGCACTAGCTTCGATTCGATCCATCGGTGCACCACTACTCAGGTGGCGTGAAGGATTGCGTGCGCTGCATTCCAGCTGCGCGGCCCTTACCAGCGATCACCAACGCCATCTTGCGGCTAGCTTCATCGATCATTTCATCACCGAGCATCGCGGCGCCTCGGGCGCCACCTTCCGCCGAGGTGTACCACTGGTATGCATCCAAGATGAGTTCTGCGTGATCGTAGTCCTCTTGCGTCGGCGAGAAGACTTCGTTCGCTGCATCAATCTGTCCGGGGTGCAGCACCCATTTCCCATCGAAACCTAAGGCCGCACTACGACCGGCCACGCGCCGGTAACCATCGACATCTTTGATTTGCAGGTAAGGACCATCGATGGCTTGCTTGTCATACGCGCGGGCTGCCATCAGGATGCGCATCAAGATGTAGTGGTAGGCATCACCAACGTCGTAACCCGGGGGTTGTTCACCAACAACGAGTGACTTCATGTTGATGCTGGCCATGAAATCGGCCGGCCCGAAGATGATGGTTTCCACCCGCGGGCTCGCCGCGGCAATCTCATCGACCTTGATGAGCCCCATCGCGTTCTCGATCTGCGCT
>DASYOJ010000264.1:0-2016 GCA_036007925.1 Candidatus Nanopelagicales bacterium | reverse complement strand
CCCGCCCACCCGTCACCTCGACGCATTCGAATACTTACGACGTGAGAACGCCCACTTCACCATCCACGCAGGAGAAGCCTTCGGGCTGCCGTCGATTTGGGAGGCGATCCAGTGGTGCGGGGCCGATCGCCTCGGCCACGGCGTGCGCATCGTGGACGATATTGATGTCACGGATGCACGTAACCCAAAGCTCGGCAAGCTCGCCGCTTACGTGCGCGACCGCCGGATTCCCCTGGAGTTGTGCCCCTCGAGCAACGTGCAAACCGGCGCTGCGGCCTCGATCGCCGAGCACCCGATCGGCCTGCTGCGTGATCTGAACTTCCGCGTCACCTTGAACACCGATAACCGCCTGATGTCCGGAACGTTGATGACCAAGGAGATGGAGCTGTGCTGCGAGGCCTTTGATTGGACACTCGATGACCTGCAATGGCTGACAGTGAACGCCATGAAGAGCGCATTCATCCCCTTTGATGAGAGGCTGGACATCATCAACAACCGAATCAAGCCCGCCTACGCCGAACTCAGAGCCGAACAAGCAACCAAGCAAGCAGCCGAGTAGTAGACAACCAAGAAGTACACGGGAGGAACGCCATGGCGGTTATGGAAGCGCTAGCCGACGGACACGAGCGGGTCGAAGATCTGCGCGAGGAACTCGACAAAGTTCGCGACGCACTCGACAACACCGATGCCGTTCTCGGCGTTGCCGAGGACGGTCTAGAACTTGCCGAAGAGGCGCTTGAGGAGGCCCGCAAAGCGATGCCGGTGATCATCACGATCACGGTGGTTGTCACCGCGGTTGCAGTGGGGGCGTACTTCTGGCGCAAGCGCCGCAACAGTGCGCACGAGCAGCAAGAAGCGTAGGTAGCTCGCTACCTTGCGACGACGCTTGCGCGATGACCGCGAGGTCTTCATCAAGCAGCGCCCCGGGGCGCCCCGGCAGTCCTATGTCTTTGAGGCCGCCGGTCTCGCCTGGTTGCGCGAGGCTCACACCGAGTACCAGGGATGCCCGGTCCCATGGGTGCGTGACGTTGGCACCGACCGGCTGACCCTCGATTTCGTTGCGACCAGCGCACCTACGAGCGAAGCCGCCCGAAACTTCGGCGCCCAGCTCGCCCGCACCCACCAATCAGGCGCCAACGCTTTCGGTGAATTACCGCCGAATGCGACCAGATCATTCATCGCCGATCTTCCGCTCCCAGAAGGTGTCTGGGAGACATTCGGCTCGTTCTACGCCCAAGCGCGAATCCGCCCGCTCGCCGAGCAAGCCAAGGAACAACAATCCCTCACCACGCTTCAGCACGCGATAATCACCGAGTTGGCCGAACAGCTCGAAACCGAAGACCCGCATCTGCTTGGCCCACCCGAACCGATCGCCCGCCTGCACGGGGATCTGTGGAGTGGCAACGTGCTGTGGCGCAGACGCGATGCTGTGCTGATCGATCCCTCCGCCCACGGCGGTCACCGCGAGTCCGACCTGGCGATGCTGGCGCTCTTCGGGCTTTCGCATCTCGATGAGGTGCTCGAGGCCTATGACTGTGAATGGCCCCTAGCGCCCGGTTGGCTGCACCGGGTACCGATGCACCAGGTGTACCCGCTACTGGTTCACGCCCTCTTGTTCGGTGGCAGTTACGGATCGGCCGCCGCGAACGCCGCACGAACCGCCCTCGCTACCGTCTCCCCGTGAGCACCAACACCGACAGCACCGATAGCACTGACACACCGATTGACCCGCCAGCCGACCAGCCCGTGCAGCGCCGTCACCTCGGCGCCTACCTCGAGATGCTCATCGGCTCGATCATCGGTCTGGTTGCTTCTTTCGTGCTCGCGGTTGATGCCCTCGAACTCGCCGCCAACCCGAACGCCGTCTTCAGTTGCGACATCAGCGCCAAGATCTCCTGCGGCACGGTCGGCTCCACCTGGCAGGCCAACGTGCTGGGCTTCCCCAACGCCTACCTCGGGTTGATCAGCGAACCGGTTGTCATCACCGTCGCCATCGCCGCACTCGCCGGCGTCGCC
>DASYOJ010000263.1:0-10918 GCA_036007925.1 Candidatus Nanopelagicales bacterium | reverse complement strand
GATCGATTGGCTGCGAGAAAACCCGCCGTGGTGGCCCGCTAGTTGACCGCAACGCTGACCGCAACAGCACCTGAATAACGCGGAATACAGCAGTACGTGAGTGGATGATTTCCCTCACGGAATGGACTCACTCGACCTCATCTGGATCATCCCGGGAACTCCGGTCGGTTGAGGGTTCGAGTCCTTCCGGGCGCGCTTTTTGATTGATGCTCCTCACCGGGTCGTACCCTTGACCTATGGGAACACGGCTGGCGGCGCTGCAGAGCCAGAGAGATGCCATTTACGAAATCGCAGGGCGACATGGCGTTCGCTCGATTTCCGTTTTTGGCTCGGTTGCTCGAGGTGATGATCGCCCGGAAAGCGATGTCGATTTTCTCGTTCAGTTCGAGCCTGGCGCATCCCTTGTGAACCTAATGGCCCTCGAAGACGACCTTGAGGCCCTCCTCGGCCATGCCGTTGACGTGGTTTCTGCTGGTGGGCTGAAAGTTCGCGACGAACACATTCGACGTGAAGCCATCCCCGTATGACCCGCAGTGATGACCAGCGCATCGCAGACATCCTTGATGCATGCGAGGAGCTCGATTTGGTTGTCACTCTTAAGCAGACTGACTCGGTCCCGCAGCAGACGCTCCTTCGATCTGCTGAGCGACTGCTAGAAATCATTGGGGAAGCAGCCAGTCACGTTAGTGAAGAAGGCAAAGCACGATATCCAGAAGTCAACCGCGTCGGCTGCAATGACCGCTGCGCACTTCTTGGTTACAGACTTCACTGGCTTTAGGCCCGGATTCTCGGCCTTGGCTTCGAGTTCAGAGCGTTCGATGGCAGACCCATCCGAATCCATTGCCGAGCCCGTGAAACACACTGATTCGCTCTCGCAACCGCTGGACCGAACCTGAAGTCGAGCGGACAAGCCGCAGATACTTGTCAGGCAAGAACACAGATCGCAGCGCGTTAGTGGATGATTCTCCTCACGAAATGGACTTACTCGACCTCGTCTCGATCATCCCGGGGACTCCGGTAGGTTGAGGATTCGAGTCTTTCCGGGCGCGCTTTTGTCACTGCGACGTATCTTCAACCGCGTAGCCACCTCCAAGGCGTAGTCGTGTGAAGCAGCGCAGCGGAGGAGGTTGGCGCAGAGCAAGGAGGGCACGTGTCGGCTGAGCAGTTCTTGCTGCTAGCTACGGGAGTGCACCTTGGCTTTCAGGCCGTCGTAACGGTCGTGGTCTACCCGGGACTGGTGAATCTTGCGCCCGAAGACTGGGCGCGCGGGCATGCTGATCACACCCGGCGCATGATCATCGTCGTCATTCCCGTCTATGCCCTCCTCGTCCTGGCTCTGGGTTGGGCACTCGCAACTATCTGCTGCTCCCCGGCGCTATTCGTGACGACCGGAGCAATAGTGATCGTCTGGGCAACGACCGCTTTCGTGGCAGCACCCGTTCATCATCTGTTATCGGTGGATGGACCAACTCCAAAACTCATCCGACGCCTTCGCCGAGCCGACGTCGTCCGACTTATCGGCGCGGCAGTCGCTTGCGGTGCAGCGCTCTTCGTCTAGCGCGCCGGGCGTGGCCCAGAGATGAACTCAGACAAGCGGATTGATCCAGCGGATCCCGTCAAAGCGCGCGAAATCGGCGTCCTGCGAATACACCGTTCCACCATTCTCGAAAGCAAGCGCGGCCAGATGCGCGTCGGGAACTAGGTCGCCCCCACTACCAGCGCTTTCCAACAATCTCGCCATGACTCGGACGTGCTCGGGCCCAGGTTGCAAGATCAAGGTATTTGCACCGGCCAGCCAGCCTTCGATGTCGCTGGCGGCGCTGGCGATCTCCATCGGTCTGCCCAAGATCCGCGGATGCGTAGTGAGTCGGGCATAGGCAGTCAGCACGGACCAACTGAGCCCCACGTGTTCGGCACCTTCGAGAGTCTGCTGCCACCAGGCCCATGCGGGGCCGTGGTGCCGACTGTCTGTGTCCATCGCGTGGATGAGGACATTGACATCGGGAACGATCACTTCAAGCTCGCAGCTGCCGGGTGATTTCGTCGTCACCCAAACCTTCGGCCAAAGACAGCGCTTGATCTAGGTCCACCCGGGCGCCACCGAGCGACCGCGGCTGCGGAATAGATGGGGACCCCGGATCCCCCGACGGGCTCAGCAATCCGGCCCGCAAGACCCGATTAACGACTTCCTTGAAGGACTGACCTGACTCGTGAACTCTTCGCTTGAGCAGCATCGCAACATCGTCGTCCAGCGTAAGGGTGGTGCGCATTGCCCCAGGGTAGCTTGTTGACACTTATACATCAATTAATGATGTTTTGATGCGTCAATTTCGATGAAACCACGACGCGCACGCTGCAATCAGTGCATAGACGTGCACAGACGTGCGTGGATTAGCGTGCGGTCGTGAGTCAACCGCTTGGGCGCTTGTGGGATGAAGTCGTCGTCGTTCCTGATTTTCCTGAGCCTGGGATCTCCTTCAAGGATCTGTCGGGAATCCTCGCCAACCCCGAAACTCTTGCGATCACCGTCCAGGCGTGGATCGAGGCAATCGGCCCCGAACGGCCCACGATGATCGTCGGCATCGAGGCACGGGGGTTCCCCCTCGGAGCTGCACTGGCCTACGAACTCGGATGCGGATTCGTCGCCTTGCGCAAGGCCGGCAAACTCCCCCGCGATGTGCACCGGCAGGAGTACTCGCTGGAGTACGGAACGGCGTCGCTAGAGCTGCACACCGATGCGCTGGGGCCGGCCGATCAGGTGGTGATCGTCGACGACGTCCTCGCAACCGGCGGAACGCTCGGGGCGGGCGTTGATCTGGTGCAGCGAAGTGGTGCGCAGGTTCTGTCTGCTGCCGTCGTCATGGATCTTCCGGCATTGAACGGTCGAGCAGAACTAGCTCGTCGGGGAATCCCGGTGCACGTGCTCATCAGCGACTCCGAGTAACCCGCCACGGCAGCCCATTGATCCATCGTGGGCAGCCGACCTCGTACCGTTGCCCCATGAAGTTGTTCCGCTCCCGGCCCTTCATGATCACGATCGTGGTTTTCGTGATCATCGGGTTCGTGGGCGCCGGCGCCGCTGCGCTGATTCCTCGCAGCGGTGGGAATCAGCCCCAAAGCATCGACGCCCAGGCCATCTGGGCGAGCGAACCAGACGACGTGAAGTCCGAGGTGTGCCGACAATTCCGTGCGAACCCGCAGGGCTACCTGCTGCTGATGGAACAGACGTGGCTGCAAGAGGGGATCTTGGATCAAGCTTCGTTCGAAGAGTTGGTGGACGTCATCGCCACCGACTGCCGCATCAACTACTAGCGGACGAGTGCGCAGCGTGGACCTCGAGCACATCACCGATCCGCTCGATGAGCGCATCAGCGGATATCGAGACCTCACCGACGTAGCCCTACGCACCCGTATCGAACCGGAGACCGGCGTCTTCATCGCCGAGAGCGCCGCCGTGATCGAACGGGCAGTCGCAGCCGGCCACCAGCCGGTCTCGGTGTTGATGGAAGACAAGTGGGTGGACCGAATGGGTCCCATCCTCGAAGGATCACCCGATACCTCGATTTACGTTGGCGATAGCGGCGTACTAGAGGCGATCACCGGCTTCCACGTACACCGCGGCGCGCTGGCGCTCATGAAACGACCGCACTTGCCGACTGTTGAGTCCGTCATTGCCGAAGCTAGCCGCGTGTTGATTCTTGAGGACATCGTGGATCACACGAATGTCGGGGCGATCATCCGATCGGCCGCAGGGCTTGGCTTTGACGGATTTCTCGTAACCCCCCGCTGCGCCGATCCGCTCTACCGCCGCAGCGTGCGCGTCTCGATGGGCACGGTCTTCGATCTTCCGTGGACCCGCCTTGATTCCTGGCCCGCAGACCTATCGCTATTGCGCGATTCGGGTTTCACGATCGCAGCAGTGACCCCCACGCGGGATTCGGTGCCCCTTGATGACTACCGGGCCCCTGATCGTCTTGCCCTCATCCTGGGGACCGAGGGGGATGGCCTGTCCACTCAGGCGGTCGATGAATCCGACGTTTCGCTGAGCATCCCCATGCAGCGCGGTGTCGATTCACTCAACGTAGCGGCTGCAGCGGCCGTTGTGTGTTGGGCGCTTCGCCCAAGTGGCAAACGGCTCTCCGAGGGAGCAGACTGACGCGCGTGAACCGGGTCGAGCACGCCAGCCAAGGCACCGCACGGACGCACATCATCACCGTTCCTTCGGCCACGGTGGTGTTGAACGTCGGCATGATCGCCATCGGCGTCGCGGTGCTCCTAAGCCTGCTCACCCGCACCACCGCCGCGAGCACCAGCATCGGTCCGATACCCATCACCATCGCACTTATTGCGCTCATCGTGGGCATCCCGCATGGGGCCGTGGACAACCTGACGTTGACCCGCACGTTGACAACCCGTGAGCGAATCATCGGCGCAGCGGCGTATATAGCCATCGCAGCGATCGCCGCTGCAGCCATCATTGCTTGGCCAGGTATCGCTTTCCTTGCCGTCTTGGCCATGACCATTTGGCACTTCGGCACCGGCGATGTCGAGGCAACTCGCGAACTGCGCGACCTGCCACCTGTCGGTGGGCTTGGCCGTATCGGATACGCATTGGCACTGGGGAGCGCACCTGTGCTGCTACCCCTCACCTCACCTGCGGCTGTCTCGACACTTACCGCTATCGAACCTCAACTTGCGACGCTCATGAGCGAACAGGTGATCGTCGAGACACGGATTGTCGTACTGACACTGATCGTCTTGTGCTTGCTGTGGTTGATTCAGCGAGGTGACGTGCGGGGCGCTATCGAGCTATTCGCTCTTGCCGTCCTCGGGTTCGTGGCATCCCCGCTCGTTGCCTTCGCTGTGTACTTCGGCTTCTGGCACGCCTTGCGCCACACCGCACGGCTCGCACAGGTGACGGACGGGACCATCACGTGGCGCTCTCTCGCATCGGTCTCCAAGGGCGGCATCCCATCGGTTGCCGGATTCGTGGCCATCGTGATCGTCGCAGTCTTGTTTGTCGATCCGAGTTTCGCCATGGGTCCGGCACTGTGGTTCGGGCTAGCGCTTGTGTGGGGGCTCACCGTGCCGCACATGATCATGGTGGCGCGCTTCGATTCCCGCATGCGAGCCGAGCGCGGCTGATTCCTACTCCTCCACCCGCTCCATACGTTGTGGGAAGTATCGCCAGGCCAGGATCGCTCCCAGCAAGGTGATGGCCGCACCCGTCACCAGGGCCCACCCCATACCTGTCACGAATGCCGCCGCAACGATGTCGCGCGATGGATTGGCCAGCGTGGCTGGTAACTGCTCGATGAGGACACTCGCAGCCGCTAGAGACTCGCGCACCGTGTCGAGCACCTGCTCGGGAATCGCTGCCGCTGCGTCCGGCGCCGAGCTGATCGTTTCATCGATACGCGAGCGATAGAAGAACGCGAGGATCCCTCCGAGGATCGCCACCCCGAAGGAGCCGCCGAGCTCGGAGACGGATTCGTTCACCGCCGACCCCATGCCCGATCGCTCGCGAGGCACGCACGACAAGATTCCGTTGGTTGCTTGCGGCAACGTCAGGCCCATACCAACTCCAGTGATGCCCAGGGCCACGCCCACATAGGGATAGGAGGTCATCGGCTCCACAAGGGACATCGCGAGCAATCCGAGTGTGACCAGCAGAACGCCAACCACCACAACCGGACGCGCACCCCACTTCTCAGCCAAACGGGGACTCAGCAACGACGCCACCAAAAGACCGCCGGCGCCCGGCAGCATGCTCGCACCTGATTCCAGGGGTGTCATGCCTTGCACGAGTTGCAAGAACTGCGGCAAGAAGAACAACGCACCCATCAGCGCGAAGTAGACGAGACCGACGAGCACCACAGCCACCGTGAACAACCGCTCCTTGAACAACTCCATCGGCAAGATCGGGCGTGGCGCCCGCTTTTCCCACCACACGAAAGCAGTAAGCAGGACCAGCGCCGCTAGCCCGGCTGTCAACGTCACAGTGGTCAGCCCGCTATCGGGCAGTTCCACGATGAACGTCACCAACGCAATCAGGCCCAGCGCCGACAAGGCCGCTCCGCGAACGTCGAGTTGGGGTTTGCTCTCGTCGAGCGATTCGGGAATGAAGGCGATGGCCAATAGCAGGACGATCACCACCAAAGGAGGATTCACCAAGAAGACCGAATGCCAACTGAAGTGCTCCAGGAGAGCGCCACCGGCGATCGGTCCGATCGCCACACCCACCCCAGCAACCGCTGCCCAGATGCCGATCGCCTGCGCCCGCTCGGTTGGCGCCGTGAACGTTTGCACCAAGATCGACAATGTCGAGGGCATGATGAACGCCCCACCGATGCCCATGATCGCCCGGCAGATGATCAAGACGTTTGCATCCGGCGCTGCTCCCGCAGCGAGCGAACCAGCCCCGAAGATCACTAGGCCGATCAGCAGGAGCTTCTTGCGCCCAAATCGGTCGCCCAAACTGCCGGCAAGCAGGAGGGTTCCCGCGAACAAGACTGAGTACGCATCGACCACCCACTGCAGCTGCGCACTCGTGGCTTTGAGGTCTTCTTGCAGACTCGGCAACGCGACATTGACGATCGTGTTGTCCAGGGAGATGAGCGCGAGGGCAAAGGAAAGGATCGCCAGGATCGTCCACTTGCCGGCAGATCGCACGGTTGCAGGTTAGTTGCTAGCGCGCCTTGGGTACTCGAACCGCGGGTACCGGCTTGATAGTGACGCGTGTGGTGGCCGAGCGTCGATCCTTCTCGTCGTACTCCAACAACGTGGCCTGCAGACCGTTTGCTGCGATACGAACGACAGTTCGTGCGGCCTCACCCTCAACCGGTGCCGGATTGGAGGCACGGACTTCGAAGGTCCCGTTCTCCAACACAGCGGTGGAGATATCGGCCGCCTGATCGGCCCACGGCAGCCACGGATGGAAACCAACGCGCGCCTTTGCCCCGGTGATCGGGTTCGGGTTACTCATGGTGCGGGTACGGGTCCACTTCTTCAGCGGTGGATCCCGGAAATATTGCCGCTTGCCGGCGGTGATGACTTCGGAGATCTTCTTCATGCCCATGTTGCGATTCCCGCGACCAATCACTTGGGCGAAGTCGTTGCAATCAGCCACCCCGGCTGCATCGATGCGGCACGAGGAACGGGTCTTGGGGCGCTTGCCGTTGCGCACGTACGTCATCGGGACCGTGGCCGCCCACGAAGCCCAGGCAGTGCTCGCCCCTTGCGGATCCGCCGGGAAAGTGGCCAGAGCAGCCGACACCTCCGGGGGTACCGGCACGCTTTCGGCATGTGCCGAAGTAGCCACTGAGAAGCCCAGCACCACAGCGGCGGCGACAGCGATCAGGCGGCGCACCATGCCATCGACCGTAACTGCGGCCGGCGCCCCCTCGCAAATTCACCACCCATCACCCCTGGGCCCTTCGTGGCCACTACCGTCGGGGCGTGACGCTCTTTGGGAATATCGATGCCGGCGTGCTGCGGGCGCTGCTGCGCCAATTGCCCTCGGCCCTGCGAGCCAAGCCGTGCGAACTCGGCGATATCGACTGCCGGCGGGAGATGTCGGCTTCTATGAATGCTGACCTGGCCCGGCGATTCGGTAAGGCCAGCGACGTCACCATCAAGGACCACCGCATTCCACGCCCCGATGGCAACGAACTTCGCGTGCGGATCTACCGCAAGATCAACAGCCAGGCCCGCGGCGCGCTCTTGTACGTCCACGGTGGCGGGATGATCGTCAGTGGACTCGAGGACTACGACGAACGCTGCATGCACTACTGCACCAACACCGGCATCCCCGTCGTCTCCGTCGATTACCCGCTCGCACCGGAATCGCCCTACCCGACACAAATTGACGACGCCCTCACCGCGTTGGCGTGGATGCACGCCACTGCGCAGGAACATGGATGGGACACCGAACGCATCGGTATCGGTGGCGATAGCGCTGGGGGCGGCCTTACCGCTGGAGCAGTGTTGAAAAATCGCGACACCAACGGACCGAAACTCGCCTGTCAGATGCTCGTCTACCCGATGCTCGATGACCGCAACGTCGTTCCCGACGCACGCTTTCCCAAGCAGTTCCAGATCTGGACGTACGTGGATAACGAGACCGGATGGGATGCCTACCTTTCGAGCTTGGTCGACCGCAGCGCGGTTCCCCCTTATGCAGCGCCTGGTCGAGAAACCAACCTCGCCGACCTGCCACCGACCTATATCGACACTGGAACGCTCGACATCTTCCACGACGAGGACATCGCCTACGCCAAAGCGATGATCGCGGCCGGGGTGTCGGTGGAAGGGCACGTGTGGAACGGCGCACCGCACGGCTTCGACTACTTCGCCTACGACTCCGCGCTAGCGAAGAAAGCGTGGGAGTCCCGCTTCGCGTTTCTCGTCGAATACTTGGTCTAAGCAGACGTCAACGCGAGGCAGCCACCTACAGCTCTTCGCTCCCCACTCCGTGGTGGACTTTGAAAAAGTTCTCAGGGTCGTACTTCTTCTTGATGCGAAGCAGGCGCGGGTAGTTCGATCCCCATTGCGCTTCTTGCCAGTCTTTGAGGAAGAAGTCCGCCTCCGTTGAGTAGGAACCTGCACCGGGCGTGACATCCATGATGTAGCCCATCGCGCGGTCGATGTCACCACCGAGTTCGCGAGCGGTCTTGGCGCTCGGCTTGCGCCCCTCGACTCCCGGGTACTTGTACTGCTGAGAAGAGGCCATGATCACCAGCGCTGCGGCTTCGAAGCAGCCGGGGTGCAGGGCCGTCTTCTCATCGCGAGCACGGGCTTCGGGGTGTTCGCCCGATAGGCCCTTATTCACCTGGAAGATGAAAGGGCGCAGCCGCGAGGCACGGTAGAACGCCTCCGCGATCTCGGCCGGATTGCTGCGCATGAGCTCCGTGGAGATCCAGCGAGATTGGTAGCCGTTCCAGAACGCGCCGAGTTCGCCCTGGTTCCCCGTCCACCAGAACTGGTAGTCCGGTGCTTCGGGCCGCGGATCACGGGTGATGAAGTCCGGGTCCGCGTTATCCCAGTAGTCCGGGTTCCACAAGTTCTCGAATGCCAGGAACTGAAATTGCGGATCGACGGTGAACTCATCGGGCCGCGAGCGGAATTGGCCAACGAACTGCTCGATCACGGCCTTGCCCTGATCTTCGGGCATATCCAAGAAGGTGAGCCGGAATCCGAACTCGTTGTCCGGACCGAAGGCGACCGATTCACCCCAGTGCCAGTTATCCAACCCGACCGGGTAGAACTCCACGAACTTCTCGATCAACTCGCGGTACGCGGCATCGCTGTTCGCCTTGATGGATCCGGTGATGATGCCCAGTGTCGAAGGGATCGGGTGGGTGAGCAAGGTGACCCGAGAAACGATGCCGTAGGTGCCGCCGCCACCGCCGCGCACTCCGAAGAGCAGATCCGGTTCGGAGAACTCGTTGACGGTGCGCACTTTGCCATCGGCGGTCACGATCTCGGCTTGCACGATGCCACCGGATCCGGTGCCGAAACGCTTGGAGAACGAGCCAAAGCCGCTACCGAAGGTGAATCCGCCACAGGCACCGACGCTGGTGCAGCCACCACCGGACACGAACCGACCTGCCAACGTGGCCGCCCGGTAGGCCTCAAGCCAACGGGTGCCCGCCTCGACGGTCATCGCATGCACCGGCGCAGTGCCGGCCGGAGCACCTTCAGGGACGAACGCATCGTGCATGGTGATGTCGCGCATGTCGTGCGTCCACACCAGCAGCGAGTCCGGTGCCGTGTTCCGGCCCAGGTAATCGTGGCCGGTGCCCTTGACCACGAGCTTGACGTTGTTCTCTCGCGCGAAGTTGACCGCCGCCACGATGTCCGATGTCTGCTGGGCACGTACCGCGTAGGGCGACGCTGCAGCCGTCCATGCGCCGTACCACCCTGTGGACTGCAGCGCCCCGGGCTGCTCTTCGTTCCAAAACGGGTTCTTCAGCAACTCGAAGGTCTCCGGCGTCGCGTTCACCCATGGCAGCGACGTGGTGATGAGTCGACCGCCCACCTGCTTGTCGAGTGCTCGCCACTTCGCCCGTGAGGGCCACGCGCTCTTTGCCGACACCAACGGCTCGGCGGCACGGGCACCGGGTGCGATCAGCGCAGCTGCGCCCAAGGCAGCGGTCGTGCCCAGGACAGTACGACGAGACACATCACTCATAGCGCCACCATAAGGCGAATAACGAACCGCACCACCGGGCCAGCCAAGTTGTAGGGCTAGCCCCTCAATTCTCAGGGCGCGTCAACGCGCCTGGGAACGCGCCCTGACGAAATCGGTGATCACGTAATCCCCCAGCCGATCACTCGCCGGCGCCAGCACCTTGCCGCCGTTGCGCCGTGCCATCTCATCAAGAAAACGGGCTAGGCGCGGTTCATCGCCGAGCCGAAACCACGAGATAGCCACCTTGCGTTTGGTCATCGCGTCAACTTGCGCGACGGTCTCGGTGATCGTCTCGCGGGTGGGCGGCCAGTCGAACCACCAACCACCATCGGGGCTCAGGTGCGCGGTGGGTTCACCATCCGTGACAACCATGACGATGCGCTGGGAGCCGGGGTGCTTGTCTAAAAAGCGCCCGGCGAGCATCAATGCGTGTTGCAGGTTCGTGCCTTGGATTTCGCTGGCTTCCAGGTCGGGGATCTCCATCGGATCGACCACCCGGGCCATGTTTGCGAAGCCGATCACCTGCAATGCGTCGAGTGGATAACTCGTGGAGGTCAGCGAGTGAAGGGCCAGAGCCATGGTCTTCGCCGCACTCCAGGTGTCGTTCATAACCATGGAAAAGGATTGGTCGACCAGCAGCGCGACCGCGGCTCGGGTGACGGTCTCGGTTTCGGCGATCTCGAAGTCCTCGGCCAACAGGCCGGTGCTTGTGTTCGTGGAGACCTG
>DASYOJ010000262.1:0-4427 GCA_036007925.1 Candidatus Nanopelagicales bacterium | reverse complement strand
TGGGCATCGCTGGCAGGTGTGGTCATCCGGGGGGCCAGGAAAGGTTGCGACCGCCCAGGACGTGACCGTGGACATGGAACACCGACTGCCCGGCGCCGGCTCCGGTGTTGAAGACCAACCGGTAGGCATCGCCGATTCCCTCGGCCTCGGCCACCTCGCGGGCTGTCTCGGCTATCGACCCGACCAGAGCCGGATCCTCGGTGGCCAACGCCCCGATGTTCTCGTGGTGGTCCTTCGGGATCACCAGCACGTGGGTGGGTGCCTGCGGGTCGATATCCCGAAAGGCGAGGGTCTGGGGTGTGGACAGCACGATGTCGGCGGGGATGTCCCCCGCGACGATCGAGCAGAACAGGCAATCAGCCATCGCTGCATCCTTTCATGGTGGCCACTTTCCTACCAGCGCCCCACGTGCGCCATCACCACGCTGAGCGCAGCCACCCCCGCGGTGGAGGTACGCAGCACGGTGGAGCCCAAACGCACCAGGTCCGCGCCGGCTTCGGCGAACACCGCGCGCTCGGTGGCACTGAGCCCCCCTTCGGGACCGATGACGAGCAGAACATCGTGGACTGTCGAGACATCGATGGAGGTCAGCGGGACGCTGGCCTGCTCGTCCAAGACGAACGTGACACCGGCGTTGGCGATCAAATCGGCAACCGCGGCGGTGGTGATGGCCGGCTCGAGGGTCGGCACCCGGGCGCGGCGTGATTGCTTGGCGGCCTCGCGCGCCGTTGCCTGCCACTTGGCCAGATGCTTGGCGCCGCGCTCACCGGCCCACTTGGCGATCGAGTGCTCTGCTTGCCACGGGATGATCACATCGATGCCGGCTTCGGTGAGCATCTGCACCGCGAGTTCACCTCGATCGCCTTTGGCGATCGCCTGCACGGCGGTGATGGCCGGGCGCGCCGGTGGTTCGTCGTTGACCTGTTCGATCAGGACGACGCATGCATCTTTGGTAGATGCGTCTTTGGTAGTGGCGTCTTTCTCGGGTGCCTGCCCGATGCGCCCTTCGAGGCGCCGGCCGCGACCGTCGACGAGGTCGATGCGTTCACCGGCGCGCAATCGCTGCACCGAGGCTGCGTGATGACCTTCGGGGCCATCGAGCACGAAGGAATCACCGGCATGCAGCGCGGCCGCATCGTGCGGATCGATCAGGAAAGTCGGTGCGCTCACCGGGAACTGAACGCGTCCTTCAACCGGCCGAAGAGTCCGCCGCCTTCGGGGTTCGCCTTGGATTGCACGGTGTGCACGGACTGCTCGCCGCGCAGTTCGGCGAACTCGCGCAGCAGTTCTTCTTGGCGCGCATCCAAACCGGTCGGCACGCGCACATCCACATGAATGTGCAGATCCCCGCGGCCACCACCGCGCAAACGCGCGGCACCCTTGCCGCGCAACGTGATCGTCTCTCCGGTCTGCGTGCCCGCGGCAACTGCGATCTCCTCGAGTCCATCGAGGGTGTCCAGGCGGACAGTGGTGCCCAAGGCGGCCGCAGCCATCGGAATCGCGACTACGCAGTGCAGTTCGTCGCCGTTGCGTTCGAAGACCGGATCGGGGGTGACCACGATTTCGACGAACAGATCACCCACGGTGCCACCGTTCGGGCCCACTTCGCCTTCGCCTTGCAGTTGGATCCGTGTCCCGGTGTCGACTCCCGGGGGGATCTTGATGGCCAACGTGCGACGGGTGCGCACCCGACCTTCACCGGAACATTCGGTGCACGGATGCGGGATGGTGGTGCCGAATCCTTGGCACTGCGGGCACGGGCGGGAAGTCATTACCTGGCCGAGGAAGCTGCGCTGCACCGATTGGATCTCCCCCGCGCCTTTACACATCACGCAGGTCTCGACCTGGCTACCTTCGGACAGACCAGAACCCGAACAGGTGGCGCAGCTGGTGGCGGTGTCTACGGTGATCTCGCGGTCGCCACCGAACACGGCGGTGGGCAGATCGATTTGGATGCGCACGAGTGCGTCTTGTCCGCGGCGGGCCCGGGTGCGCGGACCGCGAGACCGGCCACCACCCCCGCCGCCGAAGAAGGCGTCCATGATGTCGCCGAAATCGAAGCCACCAGCGTTGAAGCCGCCGAAACCACCGGACTGGCTGAGCGGATCACCGCCCATGTCGTACATCTGGCGCTTTTCGGGATCGGAGAGCACCTCGTAGGCCGCGGTCACCTGCTTGAAGCGCTCTTGATGCTCCGGATCGGGGTTGACATCCGGGTGCAGTTCGCGCGCCAGCCGGCGGTAGGCCTTCTTGATGTCCTCGGCGGATGCATCCTTCGATACGCCCAGCAGGGCGTAGTAGTCCGTTGCCACAGCCACCTACTGTCCGTTGAGGATCTTGCTGACGTATTGCGCGACCGCGTGCACGGCGCTCATGGTCCCCGGATAGTCCATATGGGTCGGGCCCACGATGCCCAAGGACGCTACCGGCTGTTCCATCCGACCGTACCCTGCCGTCACGACCGAGGTGGACTCCAGGCCTTGCACGTCGGTCTCCCGCCCGATGCGCACTGTGACCGGGCTCTCGATCGACAACTCACCGAGCAACCGCAGCAAGATGACCTGCTCCTCGAGCGCTTCGAGCACCGGCTGGATCGCCATCGGGAAGGACTGCTGGTAACGGGCGAGGTGGGCGGTTCCGCCCAGCACTACACGTTCTTCCAGCCGCTCGGTGACGGCTTCGAGCACCGCGGACATCACCGCTTGGACGAGCGTTCGATCCTCGGGTGCGAAGGATTCATCGAGATCTTGCAAAGCATCGGGAACGAAGGCAAAGGGCTTATCGGCAACCGCGGCGTTCAACTTCGCGCGCAGATCACCGAGGACATCCTCGGATAAGGGTTGCGTGCACTCGATCACCCGCTGCTCGACCCGGCCGGTGTCCATGATCACCACGAGCATGGCGCGGGTCTCGCCGACCGCGATGAGCTCCACGTGCCGCACGCTGCTGCGCTGCAACGAGGGGTACTGCACCAGCGCGACCTGCTGGGTGAGTTGGGCGAGCAGGCGCACGGTGCGGGCCATGACGTCGTCAAGATCCACCGCATCGCCGAGGAAGCGTTCGATCGCCTTGCGCTCGGCCGCCGTCATCGGCTTGACGTCGGAGATTTGATCCACGAACAGCCGGTAGCCGCGATCAGTGGGAACCCGACCCGCGCTGGTATGCGGGTGGGTGATGTAGCCCTCTTCTTCCAGCGCGGCCATGTCGTTGCGGATCGTGGCCGGTGAGACGCCGAGGTTGTGCCGGTCCACCAGGGCCTTGGAGCCGACCGGCTCGTGGGTGGCGACGTAGTCCTCGACGATGGCGCGCAATACGGATAGGCGACGGTCTTCGAGCACGGCACCTCCCTCGGTCGCGAACTGGCACCTGCTGGCACTCGTTACGTCAGAGTGCCAAGTCTACGCCTAGATCGGCTACCCGCCGAGCGAAGAACGCGTCGGGTGCCTCGTCTTTTGCCCAGAGCAGAGACGGCCAAGGGCCCTAGCGCGACTCGATGTCGTCATAGCGGCCCCACCCGGCCCGGATCTCTTCCAGGTAGCCAGGTGGGTAGTGGATGTCCAGAGCCTCGAGCTCTCGCAAGGCCTCGTCGACCTCAGCGACCCTGATCCGCTGGGCCTCGGTGAGCTCGTCATCGAAATCGCGACCGAACATGTCCCCAGTTTGCCACCGAGGACTCCCACTTCCTTGCATCAATCCAGGCCCCTCGCCGGGATCATGCACTATCCGGGGCACTATCAGGCCGCGAGGGTGCGGACCACGTGGTCGGCCATCAGGCGACCTCGGCGGGTCAAGGCGAGCATCGATGGCTCGAGTTCCAGCGCTGCGGGGTCCAGCAGGCCTTGCTCGGTGAGTTCGGCGATAGCGTCGTCGTTCGTGGAGATGGCGGCAAGCGCGATGCCAGTTTTCATGCGCAGGCCGAGCATGAGGTTTTCCAGTGATCGTTGACCGGCGGTTAGGAACTCCTCGTCTGCCATCGGTGATAGGCCGGCGCTCACCCGCTGGGCGTAGGTGTGCGGATGCTTGACGTTCCACCAGCGCCGGCCTTCACGGTGGCTATGCGCACCGGGGCCGATCCCCCACCAGGTGGCATTGCGCCAATAGGCGATGTTGTGGCGGCATTCGGCGTTCGGCTTGGCCCAGTTGCTGACCTCGTACCACTCGAACCCGGCTGCGGCGAGGCGATCGTCGATGAGTTCGTAGCGCTCGGCAGCGATGTCATCGTCAGGCATCGGCACCTCACCGCGTTGCACGCGCCGGGCAAGCGCGGTGCCCGGCTCGACGATCAGCGAATAAGCCGAGACGTGATCCACGCCGGCATCGAGCACCTCGTCGAGAGATCTTTCGAGGTCCTCGTTGGACTCACCGGGGGTGCCGTAGATGAGGTCGAGGTTCACGTGCGCGAAGCCGGCGGCGCGCGCGGCTTTGGC
>DASYOJ010000261.1:0-10260 GCA_036007925.1 Candidatus Nanopelagicales bacterium | reverse complement strand
GTCGCCGGTGTTCACATTGGCGGTGAGGTCCTGGGTGGCTTTCGCGATGGTGACCGATCGGGCCGAGGTGAGCGGCTCGGTAATGATCACCCGCATCGTGCCTCCTTGGCCGGGCACTTCCTCGGTGTTCTCGATCTGCGTGCTGTAGATCAACGTCTTGGCTGAGACATCCCAGTCCGGGTCAAACCAGATGGTGTCTTCGGACGGGTATTCCCCGAGGTTGGCGTCCTTGATCTTCTTGACGTTCACCACGTTGAAGCCTTCTTGGGTTAGCGCGCGCTTGGCTTGCTTGCCGGTGCCCTTTTGGCCGGTGGCGTTGATGATTTCCACCCGCACTTCCTCGGGAGCCTTCTTCAACAGTGGTTGGTCGGTACTGCCCTTGGGCGGCCATGGGGTGTCATTAGCAATGGCATCCCACAGCGGGTTGGCGCGCTTCTTGGCCACTTGCACAGTGGCGCCATCTCCCGATGGCTTCCACGGCATGGTGGTGAAAGTGATGTCCTTCGGGCGCAGATCGCGCATGCTCACCGCAAGATCGCGCAGATTCTCGATTTGGGCCAACTGCGGATCGGCGGTGAGGTTTTGGGTAGCGGCGTTGAGGACACCGAGCAACGACGCGGGGTTCAACAAGATGTCGCTGGAGAGCACCTGGCGGGCCATGGAGGACAAAAACGCTTGCTGGCGACGGATTCGTGAGGTGTCCGAGCCATCACCGAGGGTCTTGCGTGCGCGCACGAAGGCGAGGGCCTCTTCTCCGTTGACGGTGTGCAAGCCTTTGTCGAGTTTGAGGCCGCTGAGTGGATCGTTGACATCTTCTTCGAGGCAGATCTCCACCCCGCCGATTGCTTCGGTGATGCGTTTGAAGGCGGCGAAGTCGATCACCATGAAGTTGTCGACTTCCAAGCCGCTGAGCTGCTCGACGGCTTTCAGTACACATCCCGGTCCACCGAGATACATCGCTTCGTTGAAGCGGCCTTCGTAGCCGCCGACTGTTTCGCCGTCATTGGTGCACTCAGGAAGCATCATCAAGGTGTCCCGCGGAATGCTCACCCCGATCGCCTGGGAGCGGTCGGCGTTGATGTGCAGCAAGATTGTGGTGTCACTGCGCTCGACATCGCCGAACTTCGCGACGCTGCCGTAGCCCTTGTTTCCTTTACCGGTCCGTGAATCACTACCCATCACCACCATGGTGAACGGTGCCGTTTCCCCGGTCTGCGAATCGATGACCACCGACTCGCCCTCGGTCGCCGGGATGCCGGTTTGATCGGAGACGTCTAAGGCGGTGATGTTGCCTTCAAGTTGGCCCATCACCGAGGTGACCCCCGCACCGATGACGGTCACCACCAAAACCGCCCCTGAGGTAATTCCGGCCACCACTGTGGTCCAGCGGCGTGCGGCGGATCGAGCGGTCACGGACGGGCCTTTCGTGCGGGAGGGGAGGGGTGGGGCGTTCCAGCATGGTACGCAGCAGGGCCCCTGTTCACCGCTATGACGCACCATGAGTAGGCCACGTTCCGATTTGCGGGCGTGCCGGTGACGGATGTGACGGGTGAGCCATGTGAGGCTTTGTGTCATCGGCGAATCCATGGCACCGTGGACACACATCACGGCCATGTGTCAACAATGTCGTCATTCGGTCACGCAAGGTGCCCGGCTCGGCAAGGAAGGAGGACACCATGCGAAGGGCCCTAACCGCCAGCATCTTGGTGCCCGCCGTCGTTGCCGCGGGTCTGACGGTCCCGGTGGTCGGCACCCTCTCGGAGGGTTCGGATCAACGCGCGGCGCTGGAGCGGGACCCGGTGCCCGCCACCACCAATACCTGGCGCCCATCGGGTGTGGACCCCTCGGTCCTCGAGGAATCGAGCGTGGCAATGGCCTCGTGGGATTCCCTGGTGGACAACGCCCATGTAGGGGAACTGGGCTTGGCCCCCGCGGGGAACCTGACGTTCACCGGTGACGACGGCCACGACGAAGACGGCCAGGACGAAGACGGCCACGACGGCCACGATGAGCACGGCCACGACGGCCACGAAGACGAAGGCCATGAGGGCCACGGGCACGACGCAGTAAGCGACGAGGCAGCAGGCCTCGAGCCGGCGATCGCCGCTCGCGCCGAATCGGTCGATCCGTTCAGCTTGGTGGGGATCACCGCCGATGAGCCGTTCGAGCCGGGAACTCGGGTGCTGGTGCGGGTGCGCGAAGACGGTGCCTGGAGCGCCTGGGAGCCGCTGACCTTGACCGACCACGGACCGGACGAAGATTCCCCCGAAGCCCGCGGGATTCGCTTCGGGACCAATCCGTTGTTGACCGACGTGGCCGATGGCATCCAGGTGCGCATCGATACCCCGGGCGGCTCCGAGCCCGATGGTGCCGAAGTGGTTTTCGTGGACAACCCGGTGGCGAAGGACGACGCCAAGTTGCCCGACCCTCCCGATGGTTCGGCTATCGAGCCGGTATCGGTTGCCCGTGCGAGCACGGCGGCCACGATGCCACCGATCATCTCCCGCGCCGAGTGGGGCGCCGATGAGAGTCTGCGCCGCGGTTCGGCCCGTTACGCACCCACCATCAAGGCCGCGCTGATCCACCACACCGCCTCGAAGAACAACTACAGCCCCGAGCAGGCCGCCAAGCAGGTGCGCAACCTCTACAGCTGGTTCACCAAGGGTTTGAAGTACTCGGACATGGCCTACAACTTTCTGGTCGATCGCTTCGGCCGGCTCTACGAAGGCCGCGCGGGTGGGTTGGACCAAGCCGTAATAGGCGGACATACGGCGGGCTTCAACGATCAGACGTTCGCGATATCGGCCATCGGCAACTTCGCGAAGGCAAAGCCACCAGCCGACCAGATGGCCGCGATCGTGGACTCTGTCTCCTCGCTGACGGCATGGAAGTTGGCGATGAGCCATCGTGATCCCAACGGGACCATTCCGCTGGTGTCCGATTCGGATAAGGGGACTTCGCGCTACAAACCCGGGGATGTTGCTACAGCTTTGGTGGTAGGTGGCCACGGGGACATCGGTGCCACGAGTTGTCCCGGCAAGCACTTAGAAGAGCAAATTCCAGCGATCCGTGCGGCGACCACCGCAAAAATGGGCGTGGGCATGGTCAACCCGACAGCGAACCCCGCAGCGTGGGCTGGGGGACCGATGGCCATCACGGCATCCACGAACGCCCCGCTGGCGTGGAATATCTCCATCACCAATAGGTGCGGTGATGTGGTCCGCAACATGAGCGGAACGCAAGACGGCGCCGGAGCATTGCAGATTGACTGGGATCAGCGCGACGATGCTGGTAATCAAGTGCCTCCCGGTGACTACACGATCGCGATGAATGCCACTGCCGGTGGTCAACCGCTGTATCCGTGGGTGAGTACCGGGCGGGTGCAAGCCACACCTACATCACCGCAGGATCCGTGCGGCGCGCCGGCATCGTTCACGCTCTCTGGCGCGGGCTTCGGTCACGGAGTGGGGATGAGCCAGTACGGCGCACTCGCGATGGCCAACGCCGGCATGGATGCAGCATCGATCGTGACGCACTACTACCAAGGCACCACGGTTTCTCCGGTTCAAGACGACATGAATATCCGGGTGAATCTGGAGTACCGCAAGAAGCACGTGCGGGTGCGTGGCGAAGCGGTGGAAGGCGATGGAACAGTGCAGGCCAACCTCGGCGGCAACATAGTGACCGCCGGCCCTGGTGAATCGTTCTACTTCACCGGGAACTCCGGGGCGGTCCAGGCAGCCAAGATCGCCGGTGGTGCTCGTCAGGAACTTGGTGTATTCCCGAGTGCGAGCGTGACGTGGTCGGGTCTGGCAAATGTGGTGGACAAGGGTGGCAATTTCGATTCCGAAGGCCATCGCTATCGCTACGGAACGATTGAGGTGCTTCCCACCGGCGGGAATTCCAAGACCCGCTTGAATGCCGTGAATTCGTTGCGGCTGCACGATGAATACCTCTATGGAATCGCCGAGGTCAGCAGTTCGTGGCCCGATGCGGCGTTGCAGGCGCAAGCCCTGGCAGCACGCACGTTCGCGTTATCGAAGATTGAATCGGGGGTGCGCGGTGCGTGCGATTGTCACGTGGACGATGGCCGCGGTCCGTACTCCGACCAAGTGTTCGCCGGGTGGGCTAAACAGTCTGGGGCGCAGGGAGATCGCTGGGTATCAGCGGTCAATGCCACGCATGCCTCGCCCACCACCGGAATGGCGATCTTGTACGAGGGTTCGCCAATCCGCGCGTTCTACTCCTCCTCCAACGGTGGTGCCAGCCAGGCGAGCGCCGACCAATGGGGCGGTGATCTGCCGTATGTGCGTTCGGTAAGCGATCCGTGGTCCTTGAGCGAGGAAAACCCGAACCGATCGTGGAATGTGACCGTCGATCAAGTGAAGATGGCACAGGCTTTCGGAGTCGGGGAAGTCTTCAAGGTGGAAGTGATCGACCGCGATCCCTCCGGGGTTGCGAAAACTGTGCAAGCCACGTTGGCCGATGGCAGTACGGTCACCCGCAGTGGTAACCAATTGCGCAACGCCCTGGGTTTGAAGTCCTCGTACATCAACGCCATCGATGGCAGCGCGGGAGTCCCGGTCACCACGCCGCAGGCACCGGCCGCCCCTGCCCAGCAACCGACTGTGTCCTACGAGCGGCAAGTGAAGATGATCACGCCGATGGACCGTCAGGTGAAGGCACTCAAGCCGTTCGTGATCAACGCCAAGGTGACGCCCAAGCGCAAGGGGCTGCGGGTGTGGTTCCAGCGCCTCGAGGCCGGTGAGTGGGTCACCTTCAAAAAGAAGCGCACCAAGAAGAACGGCCGCGTGCGCTATCGGGTCAAAGAAGCCTGGCCGCCCAACACCACGCAGGAATACCGCGTTGTGGTCGTGCGCAAGAAGCAGCCCATCGGTGTGGGGGAACCCTTCCGCGTCTCGGTGGTGCCCAGTGTTAAGGCCAGGTCCGTCGCGCTGGTCACCCCACAGGCGATGGACGTGCCAGCGGGGCAGTCGTTCAAACTCAAGGCCACGGTTCGGCCCAAGCGCAAAGGCTTAACGGTCTGGCGCCAGGCATTGGTCGATGGTGAGTGGCGAACGGTGCAGCGCGCGAAGACCAAGAAGAACGGCCGCGTGGTGTTCCGGGTGAAGAAGGCAGCGCCCGCGGGTGCGAGTTACACCTACCGGATCGTGGTGATCGCTAAGAAGCAAGCAGCCGGGGCCAGCCCGGACATCACCGTCAATGTGACGTAGTGGTTGCTCTCACTTCGTGATGAGGTCGATCGATTCGGTGTCGATGACTGACTCGTCGAAAGATTCGGCCAGCACCACCGACCCATCGGTCACCAGCGGCCACAACGCCGGTAGCCACCACTGGTTGGTCCCTGCGGTCAAGCCCACGCGCGAGACCTGTGTGTGCTCGCCAGCCCACGTACGAGCATGGTCGAGCAGTTGCTGTTGGGTGCGTCCATCAAGAGCCGGCGCGCTGGAGTGATCATCGACGAAGACCTGCTGATCGGGTTGGGTGCGCACGGTCAAGGTGACATCTTCGGCTTCCGCGGGAAGTTGGGCCATCGCGGCAGCATCGAGTGGCATCCCGAAGGGGTGGGTGGAAACTACCTGCACGCTCCACGGCAAACTCACCGCTTCCTTCGGCCCGGCCACCAGCAGATCGCACTCTTCGCCACCACCGGGAACAACGACGCACCCGGCTGACCAGATTCCGACAAGCCAGGTCACCCGCTGCCAGTGCCAGGGCAGGTGCACGCCGATCGAGGCGCCCGGTTGCAGGTCGAACTCCCCGGTGAGCGCATTAGCGATCTTGGCCGCGGCGCCGGCAACCGAAGCTCCGGACAGTTCCACTCGCCCATCGACGCTGAGGTGGGTGACGAAGGGTTGGGCCGGATCGAAGCGGCTGAGTAGGGCTTGACGGATATCGGTGGCCGGAGTGGGCATGGGCCTATTCTCCGAGGCCGTGGGTGCGGGCGTTATGGCACCCTTGCCCGATGACTGAGGCCGTTCTCCTCGTGGGTGGGCAAGGGACCCGATTGCGTCCGCTGACGGTCAACACTCCCAAGCCCATGCTGCCGGTGGCCGGTGTGCCCTTCACCGTCCACCAGATCACCCGGGCACGCGATGCCGGCATCTCACGCATCGTGTTGGCGACGAGTTACCGAGCCGAGGTGTTCGCCGAGTTCATCGAAGGCGCCGATTTAGGGATCGAGATCGTCATTGCCACCGAGCCCGAGCCGCTCGGAACTGGTGGCGCAATTCGGCACGCGCTGTCCCATCTGGGCTCTGGCCCCGATGAGCCGGTGGTCATTTTCAACGGCGATGTGCTCAGTGGTGTGAATATTTCTGCGCTGGTGGCCTCCCATGTAGATGCCGATAGCGACGTCAGCTTGTACCTAACGCCCGTGGAGGACCCACGTGCCTACGGTTTGGTGCCGATTGATGGCGAAGGTCGCGTGGAAGCGTTCTTGGAAAAACCCCAAACCCCGCAGGAGATCGTCACCGATCTCATCAATGCCGGCTGCTACGTCTTCAAGCGATCGGTTATCGAGGAGATTCCTGCGCAGCGGGTGGTCTCGGTCGAGCGCGAAACCTTCCCGGGCTTGTTGGCAGATGGGGCGCACGTGCGCGGTGTGGTGGATAGGGGCTACTGGCTGGACCTTGGTACGCCGCTGGCATTCGTGCAAGGCAGTAAGGACCTGGTCACCGGCAAGGCGCCCTCGCCCGCGGTGCCGACCACCGGTGAAGCGCTTGTCCTCGACGGGGCGGTGATCGATGGCTCGGCCACAGTCCGCGGTGGTTCGGTGATCGGTCGAGATGCGGTCATCGGATCCGGTGCTGTCGTGGACGGAGCGGTGGTCTTCGACGGGGCGGTGATCGGCGATGACGCGCGGGTGGTCGACAGCATCGTCGGCGCCGGGGCTCGCATTGGCGATGGCTGCGACCTCAACAGTTCTGTCATCGGCGATAACGCCGTGCTGGGAGCCCGGAACCAATTGCGCGAAGGCGCGCGGGTGTGGCCCGAAGTGCACCTCAGTGACGTCGCGATTCGTTACTCGACGGATTCGTAAGTGCTGGGCTCGATCAGATAGTCGCGTGCTCGCCTGATGGGTCGGTCCTTTGCGGGGTGAGCCCTGTGGCCTACCGCGACAGCCCCCAGTGGCATGGCCCGCGGGCCAAGTTGGAAGTGTTCGCGCACGATCATCGGGGTGAACATGGTTGAGGAGATCCACGCGGAGCCGAGGTCTTCGGCCGCGAGTTGAATCATCAAGTTCTGCACGGCCGCACCACCGGCCACCATGAACAGATCGCGTTCGGCGCTGTTGCGTCGATCGTCACGGTAGGTGTGCGAACCAGCATCGAGATCGACGATGGGAACGATTACGACCGGCGCGCTGCGCAGGATATCCCCGCGCGCTGTCCGTCGATTTACCTCTTCCTCGGACTTGCCATCGATGCCCTCGAGGTCGGCAATCCATGCTTCGCGCATGCGGTCTAAGAGCCCAATCCGATGACGATGCTGATCGGTGTCATCAGCGCGCAGCACGATGAAACGGAATGGCTCACTGTGATGCGGAGCTGGCGCGAGCACAGCTGCCTCGATGGCTCGCTCGATCAACACCGGATCGACCCACTCGTCGGTGAACGTGCGAATGGTTCGGCGTCGGGCGATCGCCCCACGCGCCCCTTCGCGCATTGCTTCGGCGGTGCCGAGCGGGAACAGGTCCTCATCGAGTGGCCGGACGACATCGTGTGCTCGTTGACCGGAGTCATCGAGGTAGTGATCAAGACCGCGGACGATCGCCAGTGGTGCACCGGCGAGCTTGCCGGTCGCCAGATCGGTGGCTGCGGCGATCTCGTCGGCTACCGCAACGACGGTCATTTCCAAGGTGTTGCCGTATTCATCGACGCGCCCGGTGTAATCGTCGAGAACTCGCACTCCGGCCGCACCGATCGCGACGTCGCTCACCCCTAAGCGCCAGGGACGCCCCATGGTGTCGGTGACGATTACCGCAAGGTCGCAGGCGAACCGACGGCTCAGTCCTTCGCGCAGTTGCGTGGCTGAAGCATCGGAGTCCTCCGGTAGCAGGACAACAGTGCCGGCAGGGGTATTGCTGGCATCGACTCCCGCGGCGGCTAGGACCAGGCCGCCTGGAGTTTGCACGATCTTCGTCACGCCACGGGGATTTTGCTTGGTGGCAACGAGACGCTGAGTGTTGGCGTCGATGAGCGCATCGCGGGACTCGGCTTGCACGGTTCTGCCTTCGGATTTTGCAACGATCTTGCTGGTGACCACGATGATGTCGCCGTTGCACACGCCGGTAGAGCCATCGGGCCAGGTGGCGTCGGCGAGCGCAGCTCCGAGTATTGCGGTGAGGTCATCGCCGGCATCGAACCGATGATCGACCGGCACAGCCAGCACGCTGAAGTTAGGCGTCATTCCTGCGCCCAATGAATGGAACGGTCTTGGCGCCGACCTTCACGGGCGGCTTGGGCTTGATGGATGGCGATCGCACGAGCATCAGCTGCCGCTAGGTGCAGTCCCGACACGCTGACCGGACCCGGCGTGGTGTCCACGTGCACCGACGCCAGATCCAAAGCGCGCTCCCAGGGGCCTTGGGTCCACCGAACCGACTGGGTTCGGGCATGCGGCACAGCAGCAAGACGCCGGGTGATGCGGCCTCGTCGGACGGCGAAGGTCGCTTCATCCCAGCCAGCGGCCAGGTTGCGCCATTGCACCGGTGAGCGTTTCCAGGCCCGCGTGGGCGCATTGACCCATTCGAGGTTGGCCGTCTTGAGATCGGGCAGCACCTGTGCGATGAGTTCGCGGGCTTGTTCGATGTGGGCGACCGGAATCAGCACAGTATTTGCTTGTTGTCCCTGGTTGTTTCCGGAGGATTCGTTTCCGACACCGGCGATGGTCACCAGCACGCGTGTCCAGCCGAAGCGTCGCCACAGCAGCGGCTCGACGTATTCGATTGCCTGTACGCGTCCCGGTGGCACCGTGCGCGATTCGGTCCGCAACAGCCCATAGTGCAAGCGCAGACCATCGGGGGAGCGGGCGATGGTGAAACCGTAGAAACGGATGAACTCGCTGATGATGATGATCAGCGGAACACCGCCGGTCACCAGCGCCAAACCGATGCCAGCCCATCCTTCGCTGACGTAGCTACCCACCACGATGAGTGCGGTCAGGACCAGCAGACCGACCGTGCTCAGGCGCAGCAGTAGCGACATCGCCAACCGCTTCGCGGGCACCGTGGTTATTACGTCTTGTGGTGCCTCGGCGGTATCGGCGGCTAGCCCTGCGGAACGGGCGAGCACCTCCCTGCGGATTTCGCGGGCATCGGCCAGCGTCAGGTATTTCAACCGGACCCGCGAATCGTCCTGTCCGGCAACTTCGATTACCAGCGCCGCCATCGAGAAGACGCGCGCAGCTAGCGGTTGCGTGACGTCCACGGCTTGGATTCGCGATAGTTGGACTCGTCGTTGTTGGCGAAACAGCACACCAGATTGCACGCGGAAATCACCGTCGTCGTCGAACCAAAAGGACAGTGCTCGCCAGGCTAGGAATTGATACGCCGCAACGACCAAACTCAACAACGCGGCGATGACAGCGATCACCGCGATACCAGCGAGGATGGGCGAGAGTGCCGAGAGCGATTCCAGCCCTGGCACATCGGAGAGTCGATTCACGGCTCTGAGACCACCGGATGCTGCGATCGCTAGGCCGATGCCACCCATCGCCGGGAACACCGCAACGGCGTAGATCAGTGGCGATATCGGATGGACCTTGCGGTGGCCTTCGGCATCAATCAGGGCGCTGCCCGGAACAGCGAGTCCTAAGCCGAGGTCATCGCCGATGGTGCTGGTCGTGGCCTGTGGCGGTGGCGGCTGCGAGGTATCGGGTTCTTGGTCCACCGGAGTGCCTACAGGCCGGCCGAGCGGGTCTCACCGCGGTGGGCGAGTCGATCGCGAAGATCGGCGGCGATCGCCGGTTCAAGTCCGGGTATTGCTGCATCGGTCGTGGCAGCAGCGGTGTGCAGTTGGACGGTTGTCACGCCCAACGCCCGATCGAGGGGGCCGGCGGTGACGTCCACGAGTTGCATGCGCCCGTAAGGGACGATGACGAGCCGACGAAACAAGATGCCGCTGGAAACCAGGAGATCGTCGGAGCGCTCGCAGTACGCATAGGAACGGACGCGCCGCCCGATCAACCACCAAGCCCACACGAACGCCAGGACACCCACGCCCGCACCGATGACTG